>NZ_VOZB01000002.1:0-224020 GCF_013420005.1 Acinetobacter sp. YH12040 | reverse complement strand
TTTGATTCCTTTAGCAAATTCTGCTGCAAGGTCTTTTAGTTTTTGTTCGTTCATCATGTTGCCTGACTCCGTTGTGAATATGAACATAGCAAATTCAGGCAATTACACAATTTAATTTACAGTCTCAATATACATGCGAGATTTGATGAATACATATTACATTTCTAGGCGCTTAGACAGTCTTTCTTCAGCATACATTTGTTTGAGAGCCAAATTTTCTTGTTCCAATTTGTCTAAGCGAATCAGAATTTGCTCATTAATATCTATGTAACTTGCCTTCCAGCGGTAGAAAGTTGCGACACTGATTTTGTACTCTTCGCAAATTTGTTCGACAGTTACACCTGCTAAATTCTTTTTAACAATGCTGTTGATTTTGGCTATAGAAAATTTTTGCTTCACAGTGCATTCCTAGACTATCGTTCAAATATTATCCAAAAGAAAAAATTCAGTAAACAGATAGTGTTAAATTAAAAATATCCTATTTTGGGATATTTTTAATTGTAACTGATATTGAGCCATGCGCTCAATACACGATCCTAGGTATCAAGACCTAATTAAGAAACTTATAGAACTGCGTGAGTCTAAAAATGTAACTCAGGTGGAACTTGCACGTCGTTTGAATAAGCCTCAATCGTATGTTTCCAAAGTTGAAATCTTAGAGCGAAGACTTGATGTGATTGAATTAATGGATTGGTTAAAGGTTTTGGATACTGATATTACAGTTCTTATTACTTCTTTTATGTTTGAAAATTAAGGACTTAGATTTATCCTCTAAGCCCTTTATATATTTAAAGATTATTTATAGATCTCATAAAGTTTATTTAGTGCTTTTGTTTCTGCAGAATCTTCTTCAGATTTGAGTTCTTCTATTTTTGCGATCACCCTTGAAATGAGACTTTCGGATTTATTCTGAGGTTTACTAGGATTTTTAGTCAGTAACCAATAAATCCGACTCCATTGATTGTTATCCAACCATAACTTAATTTTTTCAGATATATATTCAGGAGGAATTAAAGATAAATCTTGCCAATATGTTTGTAGATATTGGAATCCATCATCATCAATATAGTCTTTAGGTTGTTGGAAATATTCATTACATATTTTACTAATATTATTTTCTTTATCTAAAAGGTATTCTGAAATTTTATCAGTGTGTTTCCAAACCTCTTTCTGATTCGTATCACCATTTTCAATAGTTTCTGATAGCCATAGGAAGAAAGCTTCACTAAATTTGTAATCAAGCTGGATTGGATAGTTAAAGAGCTGGAGAAGCTTTTTATCTTCATTTAAATCTTTCTCCCAAACCTCTTTGCCAATATTTTTGGTAAGCTCAATAACTTTGTTTTGTGTATGCTCATCTCCATGTTCTAAAAATAAACATGAACATTTACTATAATCCAATGGGTTATCCTTGTAGATGCTTTGTATTTCAGTATCAAATCCACCCATTGAGCATATTTTATTAATGACATCTGATATCTGCTGATCATTTTGAAGATGCGAGTTATATTCATCAACAAAGAGGGCAGTCTCAGATTCTGTGCCAAACAGTTGTTCATGCTCACTTGATTTAATTATCTCAAGAGCTAGAAGATTTTCTTTATTGCGAGCAATTCTTGAAACAAGATCAAGTTTGTTGTATTTAGCTAAAAATTGAATAGTATGTGAAATTTTTTCTGGAGAAGATGTCTTCCAATAATCTTTTATATCTTGCCTTACAAATTGACTCTGAGTCTGAATTTCTTCAGTAAAAAGCAGTGCAACTAGAAAATATAAAGAAGAATTATCTACTGCTTTCTCTGTGCCTATCGTTTGTTTTAGTTGTGGATTAGTTTTTAATGATTCCGTTAGCTCTTTAAAAGAAAAATTGGAAAGAAGTGCAAATGTTAATTCATAAAGTTCATCAATATCCTTTATTCTTTGGTTATAAGTTGTACTAAAGAGCGCTACTATTTTCTCTGCCACACCATTCCAATTTGTTTTTGTTCTTACATATGGAATTGTTTCGATAAGTAGTCTTACATCTTCAGATTTTATTTGAGTCAAATTAGTTAAGGCGTTGACGCTCCAAGAAGCAAATTCATTTAAGTTAGGAGTAATTTCAAAGAATTTAATATTGTGACTTATAGTAAGAGCTAACCATTTTGTCCATTGCTCTTTGTTTAAAGATTGATAACTTAATATAGGGAAGGTACCACCTAAATTACCAACCGTATCAATCAGTGTTCTTAATTCTGTTAAAGGGTCTGAGTTTTTAATGGCTTCAGGTTTTGCTATGACTTGAATACATAGTTGTCTAATACTAGTTGTTAGCCATTTTATATCGGTATCTTTTTTTCCTAAGAGAGAAATTAGAGTATTTAATGTTTCACCGTATTTCCAAGCTTCATTTAACTCCCAATCGCTAGATTTGATTCTTTTCCATTGTTCCAAGATAGCTTCCATGTATTGAAAAATTTGTTGATCATGAATAGTAAACTCAGCACATATGTAATTTGTAAAATGATTTAATTTACCTGATTCAAATGTATTATTTCTTTCAAGAAAAATTTCCCAATTTGTAGACCATGTAAGCCAAAAAACTGTTTTGTGTTCATCAGCAAGATTTCGAAGGCTGTTAGGGGATAACTCATCTAAAGTACTGATGATAATTTCTTTTAATAAAAGCTCTGCACCCTTTTCTTTTTCAACTCCAAATAATAAACCAGCCAACTCATACATTAAAACTGTATCTTTGCTAAAAGATAACGTAACACTATTATTTTCAACTAGAAATTTTTTTAGTTCAGTACCACTGTATTGCAGATGTAAAAAAGAATATAACGCAATAGCTTTAGTTGAAAATTTCTCTTTCCATCTAAACCCATTAACACCAACTTGATTAACCCAAGCTCTCATTTTTCGTGGTGTAGGTGTACTTTCTTTAACTGCAACGATCCTACTATATTCATTTAATAGTGCATCTTTGCTATCTTGTGACCAACCTATTAATGATTGATTAATGCTTTGACGGCAATACCCAAGCCAATTAGAGGTAATTGGTTGAGGTACCTCTACACGTACTTGAAAGCATTTGTCCAAAAAGGATGCTGCTGTCTCTGCTTTATCTTTATCCCAGATCGCTGAGAAACCATCTCTATCATAAGGCACAATAAACCAAATTTTGTTTTGCTGGCTATCCCCTATATTTGATAGTGAGCGGTTTTGGAAAAAAGTTTGAAGAGTTGACCAGATACTTTTTGCTTGGTCTGCATCGACACGATCCAAGTTGTCTATAACAATAAGGGCTTTGGTGTAGTTATTTGACTTAAAAGAAATTTCTAAAATTTGTTGAAAGTAATTTTGAAACTCTATCGATGTTCTTTCGCCTTGCTCAGAGATATCTTGGGTGTAGTTTTCGGTGGATTCGGTTCTAAAGAAATCCCAATTTCTTTTATTTGTAAGAGGGTCAAGATCTCCTTTTTTAGACCAATACATAAGTACCCATACTGGACTAAATAAGAAAATTAAAGATAAAGGAAAAAAGATTAAGAAGGTCCAGTAAATTGGGTTTGCTGAGTCAAAACTTAATTTATCGAAATTTAGCTTGTTAAAAAAAGCAATCCCCGCTGGTACTGCAAATGCACAAACAGATAATAATTTCCCTAATCTAGATGCAGATTTTTTAGCACTAACCTCTACTGTCTTTTTCCTGCCATTTAATTGTTTTTGTAATTCTTGTAGATCACTATTCTTTGATTCAGGGTCAATTGTTTGAATAAGGCTTTCTAAAAAAATTCTTCGAAGAGGATCGTCTTCATGAGCCCAAGCATCAAATAAAAAGAATAAAGTAGCTTCATTATGATCAATTAAATTTTGACGAAACATATTTATTACAGTTGATTTTCCTGCTCCCCAAGAGCCTTCTAAACCAATAGTTATATTTCCACTAGAAGAGTTAATGACTTGGTATAAAGTCGCTGCTGAATGTTGATGTGTCTTGTACTCAAATAAATCTTCAATAGCCGCATCATCATTTAAAATTTTGAATTCGAAAGTTTGCGCTTCTTGCACTTTTTATTACCCCTCTATCTTTCATTTATGAGTATTAATCGAAAATTAGTATAAAAGTTTTGCTTTAATTTATGATCATATAAAAGAAACCGCCATGAATGGCGGTTTTCTCAATGACAACTTATGTGTCGCAAATGACAACTTATGTGTCGCGTGACGATTTATCAATTACCAGCTTAACGCACCACCAGTTTGGTAATCCGTTACGCGAGTTTCAAAGAAGTTCTTCTCTTTACGTAAGTCCATCATTTCTGACATCCACTGGAATGGGTTATTCACACCAGCAAATTGTTCAGGCAAGCCCAATTGGCTCAAACGACGGTTACAGATGAACTTCAAGTATTCTTCCATCATGCCTGCATTCATACCCAATACACCGCGTGGCATAGTGTCACGAGCATATTCGATTTCAAGCATAGTACCTTCAAGAATCATTTGAATGATTTCTTCTTGGAACTCAGCAGTCCATAGGTGAGGGTTTTCGATCTTGATTTGGTTGATCATGTCGATACCAAAGTTCAAGTGCATAGATTCATCACGTAAGATGTATTGGAATTGCTCAGCAACACCATTCATCTTGTTACGACGACCCATAGACAAGATTTGGCTGAAACCACAGTAGAAGAAGATACCTTCAAGTACGCAGTAGAACGCGATCAAGTTGCGAAGCAAGATTTGGTCGTTTTCAGGTGTACCTGTTTTGAACGTAGGATCACTTAAAGATTGTGTATATTTCAGACCCCAAGCTGCTTTACGAGCCACTGAAGGAATTTCACGGTACATGTTGAAGACTTCGCCTTCGTCCATACCTAAAGATTCGATACAGTATTGGTAAGCGTGCGTGTGAATCGCTTCTTCAAATGATTGACGTAAGATGTACTGACGGCATTCAGGGTTAGTAATGTGACGGTAGATTGCAAGAACCAAGTTGTTCGCAACCAATGAATCCGCAGTCGAGAAGAAACCTAAAGAACGCATAACAATGGTACGCTCATCTTCGGTTAAGCCATTTTCAGACTTCCAAAGTGCGATGTCATGGTTCATGTTCACTTCTTGCGGCATCCAGTGGTTTGCACAACCGTCTAGATATTTTTGCCAAGCCCATTCGTATTTGAATGGTACAAGTTGGTTTAAGTCAGCGCGGCAGTTGATCATCGCTTTATCGTCAACTTGAACACGCTGAGCACCCATTTCTAGCTCTTCTAAGCCAGGTGCAACGTCTAGATTTTCTAGAGCGTTAGATGCTCTTGCCAACGGATCGGTTGGATCTGTTGGTCGATTTGTACTGGTTCGAGCGGGTTGTGCAGCTGCCAAATTCGGCGATGAGTGCTGTGCATTAGATACCACTTGCGAATCAGTCGTTTTTTGCGGTTCGACGGGCGCAGGCTGGTGAGCTTGTGCAGCTTGTTTCGGTTCATCATCTTCGAAATCGTCCCAACTTAGGATAGACATGGGATTCTCCTCACTTTATTTAAAAAGCAATGAACCCCACTGAAATAGAGAAGAGATTATAAACCTCTCTCTATTTCAAAACCATTTATTGTGAACAATAAATGGTCGGGGTATTTACTCCTTTAAAATGTTTAATAAATTTTGGTCAATTGGGAAAACCGCAAAACGGTCATCTTGATCAACGCAATGCCTAAAATCATTTATGATTTCATCAGAAGATTTAGTTGTATTTAGCAACCAAATCGACTGTTGTAATCGAGTGTGTTCATATTGTCCAAGAGTTTGGTAAATTCTTGAATAATTTGAACTTGGTTTGTTTTTAAGATCGTAGCTTAAGCACCATTGGCTCATAAAAATCTCCTGTAACTTTGTTAATGATTAACTGTAGTTTGATACTCATTTTTAAAACTCCTAAAAACATAGGTTTAGTTTAAAAGTGATAATTAACAGTTGACTCAAAGCCCAAAGTGAACGAAGATTTCGTTACTTTCTTAGACGAAAGCTTTCAGTCAACCGTATTCTCGGTTATCTGAGATTTATGGAGGGGATACGCCAATATCCCCAACATTTTCCCCAAATCCTTTCTAAATCTCCAATTACTTTCTATCTTTCATAATCTTTGATCTAGGTTTGATTGTGTATTTCTACATTATCAAAAGAAGTAATTCTGTCTATAAAACTACTTATTTTGATTACGCGATTTATATGCCTTAAACCAGAAATAGGCGATCGGGACATAAAAAGTCAAAATAAAGGAAACCACCAAAGCAATAAGCCCTAACTGATAGTTATGCGTCATATGTGGCATGGAGTTTTCCTTTAAGATCTGTGATTTTGGCAAAAATCTATGGGTTGAACAAAAGCCTCTAATGCAGAGGCAAATGTTCTAGCATATTTTTATCCTTTGATTGCTACTACAATTAGTAGTAGTAAAATCATGAATATTATTAGCTCACCCATAGAAACTTTTTGCATTATTGACAAGCCTCACAATCAGGGTTGTCAATTGAACATGCCATTGGCACTGGAGCTGCTTGACTAAAACCTTCTTCTTCAGCAGCAACTTCAGCTTTAGGCTCTTCTTTCGCAACAGCTGTTACAGGTGCTGCAACAGTAGCAGGCTTAACTGCGTTCAATGCGCCAGTGTTAATGGTTGATTTCTCAGCAGAAGTCGCACCCAATGCACGTAGGTAGTAAGTGGTTTTTAGACCACGTAACCATGCCATTTTGTACGTCATATCAAGTTTCTTACCGTTTGCACCAGAGATGTAAAGGTTAAGAGACTGAGCTTGGTCGATCCATTTTTGACGACGTGATGCAGCATCAACAATCCAACGTGGCTCAACTTCGAACGCAGTCGCGAAGATTGCTTTAAGCTCTTCAGGAATACGTGCAATTTTTTGAACCGAACCTTCGAAGTGTTTCAGGTCGTTGACCATTACAGAATCCCAAAGACCGCGATCTTTTAACGCACGTACTAGGTACGGGTTGATCACTGTGAATTCACCAGAAAGGTTAGATTTCACATACAAGTTTTGGAAAGTTGGTTCGATTGACTGTGATACGCCACAAATGTTCGAAATGGTTGCAGTCGGTGCAATTGCCATCACGTTTGAGTTGCGCATACCGTCTTTTTGAACTTTAGTACGTAAAGTATCCCAGTCCAAACGTGTTGTACGGTCAACTTCGAACATACGGTCAGGACGAGCTTTTTGTACGATATCTAAAGAGTCAATTGGCAAGATACCTTGATCCCAAAGTGAACCTTTAAATGTCTCGTAAGTACCACGTTCAACTGCCAAGTCGCTAGATGTTTGAATCGCGTAGTAAGAAATCACTTCCATAGATTCATCAGCGAACTCAACCGCAGCATCAGAACCATAAGCCAATTTCATTTCGTATAAAGCATCTTGGAAGCCCATGATACCCATACCCACTGGACGGTGTTTTAAGTTCGAGTTACGAGCTTGAGGAACAGCGTAGTAGTTGATGTCAATCACGTTGTCGAGCATACGAACAGCAGTTTTAACTGTACGAGCAAGCTTTTCACGATCTAACACACCGCCTTGCACGTGTTGTACAAGGTTAATTGAACCTAAGTTACATACTGCGATTTCATCTTCGTTCGTGTTCAGCGTAATTTCTGTACACAAGTTAGAAGAGTGAACTACACCAACGTGTTGTTGTGGTGAACGTAAGTTACATACGTCTTTGAATGTGATCCAAGGGTGACCAGTTTCAAACAACATAGACAACATTTTGCGCCATAAGTCTTTCGCACGGACTTTCTTATGTAGCATGTTGGTTTCTTTTGCAATGCCTTCGTAGTAAGCATAGCGTTCAGCAAATTCTGCACCTGTTAGGTCATGCAAATCAGGTGTTTCAGATGGTGTGAACAGAGTCCATTCAGCATCTTCGAATACACGTTGCATAAACAAATCTGGAACCCAGTTCGCTGTGTTCATGTCGTGTGTACGACGACGGTCATCACCCGTGTTCTTACGAAGTTCTAGGAATTCTTCGATGTCCAAGTGCCAAGTTTCAAGATATGCACATACTGCACCTTTACGTTTACCACCTTGGTTGACTGCAACAGCAGTATCGTTGGCAACTTTAAGGAACGGTACAACACCTTGTGACTTACCATTTGTACCTTTGATGTACGAGTTAAGCGCACGAACTGGTGTCCAGTCATTACCTAAACCACCCGCCCATTTAGACAACATTGCGTTATCACGCATTGCGCCATAAATGTTGTAAAGGTCATCTGAAATCGTTGTTAAGTAACAGCTAGATAACTGTGGACGTAAAGTACCAGAGTTAAATAGAGTAGGCGTAGACGCCATGTAATCGAAGCTAGACAATAAGTTATAGAATTCGATTGCACGTTCTTCACGATTTTCTTCGTTCAATGAAAGACCCATTGAAACACGCATGAAGAATAATTGTGGTAATTCGAAACGTACACCATCTGAGTGGATGAAGTAACGATCGAATAACGTTTGTAAACCTAAATATGTAAATTGGTTTGAACGCTCTGGCTGAATCGCTGCAGCAAGTTTTGCTAAATCAAAGTTTAACAATTCAGGTGAAAGAAGGTCTAATTCAATCCCTTTTTTCAAGAAAGTTTCTAGTGCATCGCCTTCAGCGGTATCTACAGGTAAACCTAAGAACTCTAACCCTGTAGCAACAAGGTCGTTACGCAATAAACGCGCAGTCACGTATGTATAGTTTGGTTCTTGTTCGATACGTGTACGAGTTGCCATCATCATGGTCGTTGAGATGTCTGACTCTTTTACGCCGTTATAAAGGTTTTTTACAGTCTCATCGATAATCGCTCGAACATCGATGCCTTCTAAACCTTCAGCTGCTTTAACAATATTTGCCTCAAGTGCGCCAAGATCAAGCGGTTTAAGCTGACCGTTTGAACCTGTCACTTGTAAAGTAGGGTGGTGGTGAGCACCAGTTTGTTTACGAGCTTCGGCACGTTGTTCGCGGTAAATCACGTAAGAGCGAGCAACTTTTTGCTCACCTGTACGCATAAGCGCAAGTTCAACCTGATCCTGAATTTCTTCAATATGAATGGTACCGCCAGAAGGTAAACGACGGTTAAAGGTATTCAATACCATCTCAGTTAATTGAGAGATACGGTCATGAATACGGCTGGAGTCAGCGCTTTGCTGGCCTTCAACGGCCAAGAACGCTTTACCAATCGCCACAGAGATTTTTTCTGCATCAAAAGGTGCAACGTCACCGGTGCGTTTAATCACCTGAATTTGACCAGGGGTTGAATTCGTTACGCTCATGCTAGCATAGCTCCATTTGTCATCTATTTTTATGTTAGGACCGTTTGAACTGGGCAATTTTTATGCCACAGTGTTTGAGGTTTAAACACAAGACCTAGTGGTTTAAAAATTTATTGAACACAAGATACGGGAAAATTCAGGGTATATCAATATTGACATTTTACTAAATGCTTTGAACTTTTCTGGCAGAAATCCATCTCAAAAAATCCCTATTTTTTATCTTTGTTATATATGCCTTATCCGACAAGGGCATAGCATAGCAAAGTCGAAAAAGAGTGCTTATAGATAACATTGTGGATAACTTCAGAAAGCCTAAAAAGTTGTGAATTAATCAGTCAGTTTTTATTCGATGAAAATGTATCCAAATTTATAATTGTTGGTATTGTGAGCAATAGGTCATGGAAATGATTGGTAAATACGGCTGCAAAAATGTAGCAGGTTAAAATTTATTACAAAATACGATATTGATGTATCAGTTTGGTGAATGCCATCTTGTTTACAATGTAAACGTGTGTATATTGCAAACTATGTTTAAGCGTATCTATCGGATTTCAAATAGGATACGCCCAATCAAATAAGGGGCAATCAATGAGCCAAGAAGAAAAGTTACCTAAAATTTTAATTGTTGAAGACGATGAGCGTCTTGCTCGTTTAACTCAAGAATACTTAATCCGTAACGGACTTGAAGTTGGGGTAGAACCAGACGGTAATCGTGCGATTCGCCGTATTATCGCTGAACAACCAGATATGGTATTACTCGACGTGATGCTTCCGGGTGCAGATGGTTTAACCATTTGTCGTGAAGTTCGCCCACACTACCATCAACCAATTTTAATGTTGACTGCACGTACCGAAGACATGGACCAAGTGTTGGGTCTAGAAATGGGTGCAGATGACTATGTTGCAAAACCTGTTCAACCTCGCGTTTTACTTGCGCGTATTCGTGCATTATTACGTCGTACAGACAAAGCACCAGAAGATGAGGTTGCACAGCGCATCGAATTTGATGATCTTGTAATTGATAATGGTGGTCGTTCTGTCACACTTAATAATGAGTTGGTTGACTTTACCAGTGCAGAATATGACCTTTTATGGTTGTTGGCATCTAATGCGGGTCGCATTCTTTCTCGTGAAGATATTTTTGAGCGTCTGCGTGGTATTGAATACGATGGTCAAGACCGTTCAATTGACGTGCGTATCTCGCGAATTCGTCCAAAAATTGGTGATGATCCAGAAAACCCGAAACGCATTAAGACCGTACGTAGTAAAGGTTATTTATTCGTAAAAGAAACCAACGGCATTTAATGTAAAATACCGTCCCTTAGTTTGGCAAAGTAGGACACTTTTACGTGTTTAAACACAGTATATTTTTGCGCGTTTATGCGGGGCTACTGATTTTAGTCTTTTTAGTCGCTACATTTGGCTATTTGCTGGTGCAAATCATTAACTACCAGCGCGCGCAAGAATATCGTGAATCGCTTACTGACGGTTTGGCTTTCATTATAAGTGAAGGTATTGCACGTCAGCCAAATGAACAACAAAAGTCAGATTGGGTGTCAGATGCATCTGATCTACTTGAGTTGCCTATTTATTATGTAAAAGCTAATCAGGTTGATTTAACCCGAGCAGAAACAAAACGTATAGAAGAGCGTAAAGCTGTAGTGCGTTGGGACGCACAAACCACAGCAGCTTATATTATTATTGGCTTAAAAGATGATCCTGCACATCTACTATATATAAAAGCTGATAATATTTCAGAACGCCAAATGAAAGCATTGCCTGTATTTATACTGGATTATTTGGTGTATTACCCTGGTCAAGAAAAACAATATCTTGAAAAAATCCAACATCATTTTTCTTATCCAATTTCAATTCAAAATGTTCAGAGTTTGCCTTTAGATTCTGAGCAAATCGGCCGATTACGCTTAGATCACAGCATTATTTTGTATCGTGATAGTGCGACTGAGCGCGGCACAACTATTTCGATCGTATCACCAATTCCAAGCTCAACTTCAGAAGTCTTGGTCATGGGGCCGGTACCATTATTTAATTGGATGCCTTTCCAGTTGGCAGCGGGTATTACGCTACTGAGCTTGTTTGTCTTGAGCTTGGGTGTTTATGGTCTATTGGTGCCGATGCAACGTAAACTGCGTGCTGTAAATTATGCGTTAAATAAAATGAAGGGCGGGGACTTATCTGTACGTCTGCCTGTCGAAAGCACGGATGAGTTTGGTACTTTAGCATCGAGCTATAACTCCATGTCAGATCATATTGAGCGTTTAATTGAAGCTCAGCGTGAGTTAATGCGCGCGGTATCGCATGAACTGCGGACACCCGTGGCACGTATTCGCTTTGGTGTAGAAATGATGGCGGATGAAGATGATTATGACTACCGTCAGCAGCAAGTCGAACAGATTGATAAAGATATTGAGGCTCTAAATACTTTAATTGATGAAATCATGACTTATGCCAAACTTGAGCAGGGCATGCCATCTTTAGAATTTGAAGATGTTAGCTTGTTTGAAGTTTTAGATCAGGTCTTGATTGAAACTGAAGCCTTAAAGACTGGGAAAACCTTGGAATTGCAAGCACCACCAATTGGAGTGGTTGTGGAAACCGAGCGTCGCTATTTACACCGTGTTGTACAAAACTTGGTGGGGAATGCAGTGCGATATTGTGATGATAAAGTGCTGATTAGTGGTGGTGTGAATGATGAAGGTATGGCTTATATCTGTGTTGAAGATGATGGCCCCGGCATTCCAGAAGAAGATCGTAAGCGTATTTTTGATGCCTTTGCGCGTTTAGATGATAGTCGTACCCGTGCTTCAGGGGGCTATGGTTTAGGCTTATCGATTGTTAGTCGTATTGCATATTGGTTTGGCGGGACTATTGATATTGATGAAAGTCCAATATTAGGTGGAGCGCGTTTCACCATGACATGGCCTGCAACTCGTTTTAAGAAAAATAAACCGAAGTTAGATATTAAAGAGCCGAGTACCAATGAAAATTAAGTAAGCTTAGATATGTAGCTAAGCTGATTTTAGTGAATGATAAGTATAAAAAGCCATTCAATTTGAATGGCTTTTTGATATCAGTTTTCTACTTATTCCGTAATTGTTGCATCGGGTTCAATAATAGGTTTGCCATTTTTTAATGCGGCAAGAGCATCTGCATTAAAATCGATGAGTAAGGAGTTGTTTTTAGCATCGATAGAATAATTGCTAATAAGTTTTTGATCACCGTTTAAAGTTTCAAGTTTATATTCATCTGCAATATTCATAATCCCGTTAAGGTTGGTTGTTGCAGAAGCTAAATCTTGTCGTAACAACTCATAGATATCACGTAAATCAAAAATGGCATTTTGAGCATCAGGATGCTTATCTAAGTAGCTTTTAATATGGTGAATCACCAATTGCGCAGATAGAAAATAATCAGGTTTATGCGTAAATTCTAAAGTCATTATTGTCTCTCCGTTGTGATTGCTTTTTGTGTTTTAAATACAAATATCACACTCTTTGTGGGTCGTGTCAAAGAATTGCAAAAAAGTCACAAGAAGCTAAAAAAAGACTTTTTTCTTTGTGCTAATTCAACTTGTTTTTCATTTTAGGGGTAAGATCAAAGCTAATAGATGGAATCAAACAGGCAACCAATTTGAAACAAGATGGAATTTATTTAATAAATGATACGGCCATGAAAATTTAATACATGAGCTAAAAGTTGAAGGATTTGTTCATGAAACTGAACAGTCATAGTTTTCTGTTAAAATCACATAAATGTAATAATTAATAAAAAAATAAGATCTAATCTAATTAAACGATTAATCCTAAATTTAAGGGAGTAAACCCAATTTAAATGCTGAAATGATTAAAAAATCATCCTAAAGACGAATATCGATAAGCTAGCAAGAAGCCTCCTCAATCAGGTACAATTGGCGGGATTAATTTTGTGTTTGGTGTATTTGAAGGCCAATACATACATTCTTTGTTAATAAATAGGCCTGCCAGGAGTTATCCCCGCATGAGTGCCATTACTCCATACGATTGGGCAATTATTGCCTTCGTGATCGGCGTTACATTCCTTTGCGTCTTTATGCTGACCGTCCCTTTACTCCTTGGGGGTAAATCATGGGGTCGTGCTAAGCAAGAGCAGTTTGAGTCAGGTGTAGTAGGTGCTGGTGGTGCACGTATTCGCTTGTCTGCGAAATTCTATTTAGTTGCGATCTTCTTCGTGGTGTTCGATATCGAAGCACTTTACCTTTATGCATGGGCATCTTCTGTTCGTGAAACTGGGTGGGTTGGTTTTGCAGCTGCAGCAGTCTTTATTTTAGTTTTACTTGCTGGTTTGGTTTATGAATTGTCTTCTGGTGGTTTAAATTGGTCACCTTCTGACAAGCGTAAAGCGGCGGGAATTAAACCTAAAATTGGTTCGCCAAATATGGATATCGCAGAAATCACACGCTTTAACTCTATTGAAGAGTTGGTTATGGACCCTACAGGTCAAATTCCAGCGCAATCATCTGGTCGTGTGAAATCTAAGTCACCGACTGCATCATCTGACAAGGAGTAAGACGGGATGAAATATACATTAACCCGTGCGAATCCGGATGCTGATCAATATCCACTTCAAGAGCGTCAAATCGTTACCGATCCGCTTGAAGAAGAAGTGAATAAAAATGTGTTCATGACTCGTTTAGAGGATGTTGCACATACAGCAGTAAACTGGGGTCGTAAAAACTCAGTTTGGCCGTTCAACTTTGGTACATCTTGCTGCTACGTAGAGTATGCAACGACTTTAACAGGCGTGCATGACTTGTCACGTTTCGGTGCCGAGGTTATTCGTGCTTCACCACGTCAAGCTGACTTGATGATTGTTGCAGGTACATGCTTCATGAAAATGGCGCCTGTAATTCAACGTTTGTACGAGCAAATGCTTGAGCCTAAATGGGTAATCTCAATGGGCGCATGTGCAAACTCTGGTGGTATGTACGACATTTATTCAGTTGTACAAGGTGTGGATAAAATCATCCCTGTCGATGTGTATATCCCGGGTTGCCCACCACGTCCTGAAGCTTTAATTCAGGCATTGATGTTATTGCAAGACCAGATTCAACTTGAGCGCCGTCCTTTATCGGCCGTGATTGGTGATGATCTTAAGCCAGTGTATAAGCCAAAGATGATGCCAGAACGTGACCGTAAGAACGCACAGCGTATTGCAGTGAAAAACTTACGCTCAATGGATGAAATTAAATAATCACTGCGATGAAATATTGATACACCCGGACTGGGTGTAATTGTCGTTTTGATTGACTGAATTTGTATTAAATAGGAAGCCAAGCCAATGGCTGAAACTGACATTGCTATGCCAGAATCAACTCCAGTTGATTCCCGCCCTGCATTTGCAATTGTAGAAGAGCTCAAAACCAAATTTGGTGAGAACTTCTACGTGCAAACGACTTTTGAAGACTTTCCAACAGTCTGGGTTGAGCGCGCACGTGTACAAGAAGTTTTAATGTTCTTGCGTACGGTGTCACGTCCATACGTGATGCTGTTTGACTTGTCTGCGGTTGATGAGCGTTTACGTACACACCGCGATGGTCTGCCTGCATCTGACTTCACTGTGTTCTATCATCTGTTATCGCTTGAGCGTAACAGTGATATTCGTATCAAGGTTGCATTAGCTGAGAATGATGTAAACATTCCAACGGCAACCAACATTTGGCCAAATGCCAACTGGTACGAACGTGAAGCTTACGACATGTTTGGTATCAACTTCGAAGGGCATCCAATGCTCCGTCGTATCTTGTTGCCAACATATTGGGAAGGTCACCCGTTACGTAAAGAATATTCTGCACGTGCGACTGAATACACGCCTTATCGCCAAAACCAAGCGAAACAGGATTACGAACAAGAACATCTTCGTTTCGTACCTGAAGATTGGGGTATGAAGCGTGGGAACGATGATGAAGACTTCATGTTCCTAAACTTGGGTCCTAACCATCCATCTGCGCACGGTGCCTTCCGTGTGATCTTGCAGTTGGACGGTGAAGAAGTGAAAGACTGTGTTCCTGACATCGGCTATCACCACCGTGGTGTGGAAAAAATGGCTGAGCGTCAAACATGGCACTCATTCATTCCGTATACAGACCGTGTTGACTACTTAGGTGGTTGTGCGCAAAACATGCCTTACGTTCTTGGCGTAGAGCAAATGGCAGGGATTACCGTTCCTGATCGTGCACAATGTATCCGTGTCATGATGTCTGAATTGTTCCGTATCAATAACCACTTATTGTTCATTGGTACTGCGATTCAGGATGCCGGCGGTATGACCCCAGTATTCTATATGTTCGCTGACCGTCAAAAAATCTATGACGCGATCGAAGCGATCACGGGTTACCGTATGCATCCAGCATGGTTCCGTATCGGTGGTACAGCGCACGACTTGCCAAACAACTGGCAGCACCTCATTCGCGAAATCCTAGATTGGATGCCGAAGCGTATGAACGAGTACTACACTGCAGCACTTAAAAACTCAGTGTTTATCGGTCGTACCCGTAATGTTGCTCAGTATGATGCTAAATCTGCATTGGCTTGGGGTGTAACGGGTACTGGTCTACGTGCTACAGGTATTGATTTCGACGTTCGTAAATACCGTCCTTATAGCGGCTACGAAAACTACGACTTTGATGTGCCTTTAGAGTACGAAGGCGATGCTTATGCACGTGTTCTTGTTCACTTCCGTGAAATTGAAGAATCGCTGAAAATCATCAAGCAATGTTTAGACAACATGCCTTCTGGTGCATACAAAGCAGACCATCCACTGGCTGTTCCACCACCAAAAGATAAAACTTTACAAGACATCGAAACATTGATTACGCACTTCTTGAGCGTGTCATGGGGTCCTGTAATGCCAGCAGGCGAAAGCTCTGTAATGGCGGAAGTGGTAAAAGGTGCGTCGAACTACTACTTGACTTCAGACAAGTCAACGATGAGTTACCGTACACGTATCCGTACACCAACCTTCACGCACTTACAGCAAATGCCTTCTGTGATTAACGGCAGCTTAATGTCTGACTTAATCATTTATTTAGCGACAATTGACGTCGTAATGGCTGACGTGGATCGCTAAGGGGTAATCGCATTATGATGATTTTGACTGACAAAAAACCACGTGTGAATGTTGAAGGGATTTTAACTGCGGAAGAAATCCACGATATCGAACATCACATTGGTCACTATCCGTACCCACGCGCAGCATGTCTTGATGCGTTGAAGTGTGTACAACGCCGTAATGGCTGGGTAGATGATGCACAGATGAATGCTATTGCGCAATTGCTTAGCATGAGCCTTGCAGACCTAGAAGGTGTGGCAACTTTCTATAACCGTATTTACCGTCAACCAGTTGGTCGCCACGTAATTTTATTATGTGACTCGATTGCTTGTTTCTTGATGGGTGCGGAAACACTTGCTGAAGCATTCCAGCGTGAATTAGGCATTTCATTTGGTCAAACGACTGCAGATGGTCGCTTTACTTTATTGCCAATTTGCTGCCTAGGTAACTGTGACAAAGGTCCGACGTTAATGATTGACGAAGACACTCACGGTCTAGTTGAAGTGACTTCAATTAAACAGTTATTGGAGAAGTATGTATGAATACTGAACCAAAACCAATTTATGGCGACGGTAACCCAGAAACTCACCCATTAACTTGGCGTTTGAGCAAACAGGAACACGTTCGCAGTGCAGATGATTACGAAGCACTTGAAGGTTATGCAGGCTTTAAGAAAGCTGTTGGCATGCAACCGAAAGAAGTGCTTGAAGTGATTAAAGCTGCGACTGTAAAAGGTCGTGGTGGTGCGGGCTTCCCTGCAGGGATCAAATGGTCGCTTATGGCGCCAAATGATAACTCAGGCCCTCGTTACCTCATCTGTAATGCCGATGAAATGGAACCTGGTACCTTCAAAGACCGTCTGTTGATGGAAAAACTTCCTCATCAGTTGATCGAAGGTATGTTGATTGCTGCTTATACATTAGAAGCAACACAGGGTTATATCTTCATCCGTGGTGAATACATCGAAGCGGCTCAATACTTAAATGAAGCATTGGACCAAATTCGTGCCAAAGGTTACTTGGGTGAAAACATCTTAGGTACAGGTTGGAACTTCGAGTTACACGTGCATACTGGTGCGGGTCGTTATATCTGTGGTGAAGAAACTGCATTGATTAACTCGCTTGAAGGTCGCCGTGCGAACCCTCGTACTAAACCGCCATTCCCACAAGTTGCAGGTGCTTGGGGTCGTCCTACGATTGTTAACAACGTAGAGACTTACAACAACTTACCCGCAATTATGCTTCGTGGTCCTGAATGGTATATCGGTTTATCTGAAGGTAAGTCGAAAGATCCAGGTACTAAAATTTATGGCGCTTCAGGCAAAGTAAAATTCCCAGGTCTTTGGGAACTTCCATTTGGTACAACTGCGCGTGAAGTGATTGAAGATCATGCGGGTGGTATGCGTGATGGTTTAAAACTCAAAGCATGGTTACCGGGTGGTGCTTCTACAGACTTCCTTGCTGCTGAACATATTGACCTTCCTATGGATGCTGAAAGCATCATGAAAGCAGGTTCACGTTTAGGTACGTGTTTGCTCATGGTAGTCGATGAAACTCAGTGTATGGTTTCTGCGACACGTAACTTAGAAGAATTCTTTGCGCGTGAATCTTGCGGTTGGTGTACACCATGCCGTGATGGCTTACCTTGGGCGGTTAAAGCGCTTAAAGCCTTGGAAGATGGCACAGGTAAGAAAGAAGATATCGATCACTTACAAGAACTTACTCGTAAGCTTTGGATTGGTAAAACTTTCTGTGCCCACGCACCAGGTGCGATGGAACCGTTAATGGGCGCACTCAAACATTTCCGTGGCGAGTTTGAAGCAAAAGTGGTGAATGCCGCTGCGAAAACTAGCAACGTAGAACAAGCTTAAGGAATTCGACTATGGCTACAATTCATGTCGATGGAAAATCGTATGAAGTCAACGGCTCAGAGAACTTGCTACAAGCATGTCTTAGCCTTGGCATCGACATCCCATACTTTTGTTGGCATCCATCCTTAGGTTCTGTCGGTTCTTGCCGTCAATGTGCTGTGACTCAATACGCGAATCCTGAAGATACTCGCGGTCGTTTAGTTATGTCATGTATGACGCCTGCATCTGACAATACCTACATCTCGATTGAAGATGACGAAGCAAAAAATTTCCGTGCTTCTGTTGTTGAATTCTTGATGACCAACCACCCACACGACTGTCCAGTCTGTGAAGAAGGTGGTCACTGTCATTTACAAGATATGACTGTAATGACTCAGCATGACCGTCGTCGTTACCGCTTCACAAAACGTACGCATTACAACCAAGAGCTAGGCTCTTTCATTTCTCATGAAATGAACCGTTGTATCGCGTGCTACCGTTGTGTGCGTTACTACAAAGATTATGCAGGTGGTACGGACTTTGGTGTGTATGCAAACGCTTCGCGTGTTTACTTTGGTCGTCCAGAATCAGGTACTTTAGAATCTGAATTCTCTGGTAACTTGACTGAAGTGTGCCCAACAGGTGTATTCACAGATAAAACTCACTCTGAACGCTATAACCGTAAATGGGACATGCAGTATGCGCCAAGCGTATGCCAAGGCTGTTCTTCAGGTTGTAACATCTCTCCGGGTGAACGTTATGGCGAACTACGTCGTGTAGAAAACCGCTTTAACGGTGACGTGAACCAATACTTCCTTTGCGATAAAGGTCGTTTCGGTACAGGTTATGTGAACCGTGAAGATCGTCCACGTCAACCACAATTCCGCTCTGGTGCAAATGTGACTACAGTTTCTGTAGACCAAGCATTGGATACCGTAATTGAAAATATCCAAGGCAAAAAAGTATTGGGTATCGGTTCACCACGTGCGTCACTTGAATCAAACTTCGCGCTTCGCGAACTTGTAGGTCAAGACAACTTCTCAACAGGTATGTCTCAAAAAGAGCAAAAACTTGTTGAGCTTGCAGCTTCTATCATGCAAACCGAAGGTGTTTATAACCCAGGTATGCGTGAAATCGAAAGCTACGATGCTGTGTTGATTTTGGGTGAAGACTTAACTCAAACTGCACCACGTATGGCTCTATCTGTTCGCCAAGCTGCGAAAAATAAAGCCAAAGAAATGGCTGCAGAGCGCCGTACGCAAGAGTGGTTGGCTGAGCCTGTACAACGTATTGCTCAAGATGCGAAATCTCCGATTTACATCCTTGCTGCAACTCAAACACGTTTAGCTGATGTTGCAACAGGTGAAGTTGTTGCATCACCTAACGACATTGCACGTTTAGGTTTTGCGGTCGCAGCTGCTGTCAAAGGTGAAGTGATCTTAGGTTTGGATGACGATGCAAAAGCATTTGCACAAACCATTGCTGACACTTTAAAAGCTGCGAAAAAACCATTAATCATCTCTGGTACAAGCTTGCAAGACGCATCAATCATGGAAGCTGCTGCACAAGTTGCACAGAACCTTGGTAATGCGGGCTTAACATTGACTGTTCCTGAAGTGAACTCAATGGGCTTAGCGATCTTTGGTGGTCAAAGTTTAGAACAAGCATTCGCACAAAATTACGATACCGTGATCGTGGTGGAAAATGACCTTTATCGTCGTTTACCAGCCGCGCAGGTGAATGCTGCACTTTCTGGTAAAGAAGTGATCGTACTTGATCATTCTGAAACTGAAACTGTGAAAAAAGCCAACATCGTACTTTCTGCTGCTTCATTTGCTGAAGGTGACGGTACTGTGGTCTCTCAGGAAGGCCGTGCACAACGTTTCTACCAAGTGTATGACCCAAGCTACTACAAACCAGAACTTGCGATCAAAGAATCTTGGCGCTGGTTACATGCCATTGAAACTGGCGTGAAAGGCAAAGCGATTTCTTGGACAGTTCTTGATGACGTGATTGAGTCAGTAGCGAAAAACGTTCCTGCACTTGAAGCAATTCAAGATGTAGCACCAGATGCTGGCTTCCGTGTACATGGTCTGAAAGTGGCACGTGAACCACGTCGTTACTCAGGTCGTACTGCGATGCGCGCACCACTTTCTATTCATGAACCAAAACAACCAGTCGATAAAGACTCTGCGTTGACGTTCTCTATGGAAGGTTATGTAGGTAACCAAACTCCAGCTTCACTTGTACCATTTGCTTGGTCTGCAGGTTGGAACTCTCCACAAGCTTGGAACAAATTCCAAGACAACGTGGGTGGTCACTTAAAAGGTGGTGATGCAGGCGTTCGTTTATTCGATCGTTTAGCGAAACGTCCAGCACGTACATTCGTTGCACCTGCACCTGTTGCGGTTAATGGTGAAAGCTTCCGTCTTGTGCCGATGCATCACATCTTCGCTTCTGGTGAATTTACAGTGAAAACACCTGCGATGGAATCACGTATTCCTGAAGCAATGTTTGCTGTGGGTGAACAAGATGCAGCACGCTTAAATGTTCAAGATGGTCAACGTATCGCTGTGAAAGCAGGGGATGCTGAAATCGTCCTTCCAGTTCAAGTGATTGAATACTTACCTACAGGTTATATCGGTTACCCAGTGGGTCTAGCACCTACAGTATCGCTTGCAGAACCTGTTTCAGTCGCGGTAGGAGTGTAATTCATGGAACAAGAATTAATCCGTCAAACGCCGCTGTGGGCTGAAAACTGGCCAATCGCCTATTCAGTTCTTCAAGCAATTGTGATCTTACTGGTTGTGGTATTGATCGCTGCGTTGATGTCTTTTATTGAACGTCGTTTACTCGGCTTGTGGCAAGACCGTTACGGTCCGAACCGTGTAGGTCCGGGCGGTATGTTCCAGATTGTTGCCGACATGCTGAAAATCATGTTCAAAGAAGACTGGACACCAAAATTTGCTGACAAATTGACTTTCCGTATGGCTCCAGCAGTTGCGATGGCAACTGCGGTGCTATCGTTCATGGTTATTCCTGTTTCACCTTATCTAGGTGTTTCAGACATGAGCATCGGTCTATTGTTCTTTATGGCAATGGCTGGTATTGCGGTATACGCAGTATTGTTCGGTGGTTGGTCATCAAATAACAAATACGCATTACTTGGTGGTTTACGTTCTGCTGCTCAAACCATTTCTTATGAAGTGTTCTTGGGTATTTCACTGATGGGTGTGGTTGCGATTGCAGGCTCATTCAACATGCGTGAAATTGTTGAAGCGCAACGTGATGTTTGGTTTGTTATTCCTCAGTTCTTAGGTTTCTTGATCTTCGTGGTTGCGGGTGTTGCGGTAACTCACCGTCATCCATTTGACCAACCAGAAGCAGAACAAGAATTGGCGGAAGGTTACCATGTCGAATACGGCGGTATGAAATGGGGTATGTTCTTCGTTGCGGAATACGTCAACGTCGTACTGATCTCTGCATTAATCGTGACTTTATTCTTCGGTGGTTGGTTAGCGCCTTTCAACCTAGATATTCCATTCATTCCAGCTGCGTTCTGGTTCATTATTAAAACAGCATTCTTTGTAATGATGTTTGTCTTGGCTCGTGGCTCTTTAATGCGTCCACGTTATGACCAAGTCATGAACTTTGGTTGGAAAATTTGCTTGCCATTGGCGTTGGTTAACCTTCTGGTAACTGGTGCTGTGATTCTAATGAATCAGGCCTAAGACAGCAGGGAGAATAAAATGTTTAAATTTCTAGCTGGATTTGGGTCAATTGTACGTTCGTTGTGGATGGTATTCTCACACGCGACACGTAAACGTGACACCATTTTATATCCAGAGGTTAAAGCGGAAGACATCGTACCACCACGTTTCCGTGGTCGTATCGTGTTAACGCGTGACCCTGATGGCGAAGAGCGCTGCGTTGCATGTAACCTTTGTGCGGTTGCATGTCCAGTCGGCTGTATTTCACTACAAAAAGCTGAAAAAGAAGATGGTCGTTGGTATCCGGAATTTTTCCGTATCAACTTCTCACGTTGTATTTTCTGCGGTATGTGTGAAGAAGCATGTCCTACGACTGCGATTCAAATGACACCTGACTTTGAGTTAGGTGAGTATGTTCGTCAGGACTTAGTATATGAGAAAGAAAACCTTCTAATCTCAGGTCCTGGTAAATACCCAGACTATAACTTCTACCGCGTAACAGGTATGGCTGTTGCTGGTAAAGATAAAGGTCAGGCTCAACGCGAAAGCACACCAGTTGATGTACGGAGTCTATTACCATGATGTGGCCATTTTATTTGATGGCGCTTGTGGCCATCGTCTCTACCGTTCGTGTTGTAACTAACACGAACCCAGTACACGCTTTATTAAGCTTGATTATCTCTTTACTTGCAGTTGCAGGTATCTTCATGATCGTGGGTGCGCCGTTTGCCGGTGCCCTCGAAATTATCGTTTACGCTGGCGCAATCATGGTGCTGTTCGTATTCGTCGTGATGATGCTGAATCTTGGTCAAAATACAGTTGAACAAGAAAGCAAATGGCTGACTTCTTCAGCGTGGGCATATCCTGCGTTGATGAGCTTCCTAATGGGTCTAATCCTAGTTTGGATGTTGAAGTCAGACTACACAACTGCTGGCACTGTCATGGGTGCTCAAGTTGTCGGTCCGAAAGAAGTGGGTACTTCACTCTTTACTCAGTACTTATTGCTGGTTGAAGTTGCTGCGATGTTATTGCTTGGCGCACTTGTCGCTGCATTCCATCTTGGCAAACGTGAGCCAGGTGCAGAAGAGGACAAAGAATAATGGGCAACATCCCTTTAGAACATGGTTTGATCGTTGCAACCATTCTTTTTGCACTGGGTTTTTACGGTGTGATGGTTCGACGCAACCTACTATTTATTTTAATGAGCCTTGAAATCATGATGAACGCTGCTGCATTAGCGTTCGTTTTGGCAGGAAGCGCATGGGCACAGCCAGATGGTCAAGTGATGTTTATCTTGATCTTAACGCTTGCTGCAGCAGAGGCTTGTATCGGTCTTGCGATCGTCCTTCAGTTCTATCATCGCTTCCATCATCTGGATGTGGATGCTGCTAGTGAGATGCGCGGATGAGTTATTTATATTTAACAGTACTTTTCCCGCTAATTGGTTTTATCCTGTTGGCGGCAGGTCGTAAAAACCTTCCTGAATCAGTTGCTGCAATTATTGGTGCAGGTTCAGTTGGTCTTTCAGCTTTATTTGCATTAATTGCCGGTATCGACTTTGTTAATAATGGTTCAGTTGCAACAACTCAGCATCTTTGGACTTGGTTCAGTGCAGGTAACTTAGCACCGGGCTTCACGCTTCATTTAGATGGCTTATCATTATTGATGATGGGCATGATTACAGGTGTGGGTTTCTTAATTCACATTTTTGCAACTTGGTACATGCGTGGCGAAGAAGACTTTGCACGTTTCTTCTCATACTTCAACCTATTCGTAGCAAGCATGCTGCTTTTAGTGTTGGGTGACAACTTAGCGTTGTTATTCCTCGGTTGGGAAGGTGTAGGTCTATGTTCATACCTATTGATTGGTTACTACTACCAAACACCTGCAAACGGTTTTGCTGCAATTAAAGCATTCACTGTGACACGTGTGGGTGACGTATTCTTACTGATCGCATTGTTCTTGATCTACCAACAATTCGGCACTTTAAACATTGCAGAAGTTGTAGCTGCTGCGCCAACAGTTTTGGCTCAGAGTTCTTCGATTGCGATTTGGACTGCATTGATGTTGTTCTTGGGTGCTGCAGGTAAATCTGCTCAGATCCCATTACAAACATGGTTGGCAGATGCGATGGCTGGTCCTACACCAGTATCTGCATTGATTCACGCAGCAACAATGGTAACAGCAGGTGTTTACCTATGTAGCCGTATGTTCAGCGTGTTTGAACAAGCGCCAGAAGTGATGATGTTCATCTCAATCACAGGTGCGGTGACATTGTTGGTTGCAGGCTTTGCTGCATTGGTACAAACAGACATCAAACGTATTCTTGCTTACTCAACTATGAGTCAGTTGGGTTATATGTTTATGGCTGTAGGTGCTGAAGCTTACCAAGCTGGTTTATTCCACATGCTGACTCACGCATTCTTCAAGGCATTATTATTCTTGTCTTCTGGTGCAGTGATTTTGGCTTACCATCACGAACAAAACATCTTCAAGATGGGTGGTCTATTCCACAAAAACAAATTCTTGTTTGCTTGTTTCGCGATTGGTGGCGGTGCATTGGCTGCGATTCCATTCATCACGATCGGCTTCTTCTCGAAAGATGCGATTCTTGGTGCGGTATGGGTGAAAGGTCAAGCGATTGCAGTTTATGACTGCTTGTACTGGACTGGTGTAGCAGGTGCGTTCTTAACTTCAATTTATACATTCCGTCTTATTTGGGTTGTATTCTTTGGTAAAGAAAACACGCCTTACCACGAAATCAAAGGTGTTACTTACTGGGGTCCATTGGCGATTCTTGCAGTGCTTTCAACTGGTTTAGCTTATGTATTAAAAGCACCAGTAACGAATATTTTAAATGCTGCACAAATCCCAGCGTTTAATATTCCAGAAGCGCTAGAACATGGTATGCATAGCGCTGAATACACAGCTGTTGGTATTGCACTTGCAGGTCTTGTAGTCGGTGTTGTTTTATTTGCATTTGCTTATGGTGCAGTGAAATCGTTCGCGAAAACTTCACTGGGCGCGGGTCTTGCAAATATCTGTCGTAATGCACTTGGTTTCGATGCTTTGTACAACATTGTTTTCGTTAAGCCTTATTTGCTACTGGCTAAAATCTTTGGTCGTGATCCAATTGACGGCTTATGGCTTGTATTGCCTGCACTTGTTAAAGGCGGTAATAGCTTTACAAGTTCACGTCAAACAGGTTCATTGCGTGAATACGCATCTAGTATGGCATTCGGTACGTTTGCATTACTATTGATCCTGGTCGTGATTCAGGTCGTGGGGAAATAAAATGGAAACTCCAAACAATTTAATTCTACCCGCTCTGATCCTTATTCCGTTCATTGCAGGTTTTGTATGCTGGCTTGTCGATAAACTCGACAAGCACTTACCACGCTATATTGCCTTAATTGGTATGCTATTAACGTTGGTGTTAACCGTCGTTTTATGGCAAAGCGGTACTTATAACTACGAGTTGGGTACACAAGCTCCACAGTGGGCTGCTCAATTTAACCTACCGTGGATTACCACTTTAGGGATTAACATTCACCTTGCGGTGGATGGTCTTTCACTGCTTATGGTAGGTTTAACTGCATTACTGGGTGTACTTGCGGTCGGCTGTTCATGGGGTGAGATTCAAAAGAACGTTGGTTTCTTCCACTTAAACCTACTGTGGTCTTTAGGTGGTGTGATCGGTGTATTCTTAGCGATTGACATGTTCCTATTCTTCTTCTTCTGGGAGATGATGCTGGTACCAATCTACTTCTTGATCGCACTTTGGGGTCATAAAGGGGCAGAAGGTAAGTCACGCGTTTACGCTGCAACTAAATTCTTTATCTATACGCAGGTTGCGGGTCTGATCATGTTGATCGGTATCTTGGGTCTAGTGGTTGTTGGCTTCCAACTTCACGGTCAAATCAGCTTTAACTATGACTTCTTGATGAGTGTTGCACACACTGTTGAGGCGAAAGCTCCAGCACTTGCGTATGCATTCATGATCTGTATGTTCATTGGTTTTGCGGTAAAACTTCCAGTTTTCCCATTACACGGCTGGTTACCAGATGCACATGCGCAAGCACCTACAGCGGGTTCTGTCGACCTTGCCGGTATCTTGATTAAAACTGCGGCTTATGGTCTTTTACGTTTCGTAATTCCATTCTTCCCAGTAGCATCAGCTCAGTTTGCTGACATCGCGATCATTCTTGGTCTAATCGGTATTTTCTACGGTGCATGGTGTGCATTCCAACAAACAGACATGAAACGTCTGCTTGCGTACACATCTATTTCGCACATGGGCTTCGTACTTCTTGCTTTGTATGCAGGTAACATCCTGACATTCCAAGGCTTGATGATTATGATGCTGGCTCACGGTCTATCTTCTGCTGCATTGTTCATTATGTGTGGTCAGGTTTACGAACGTCTGCATACACGTGACATGCGTTTGATGGGCGGTATCCGTGGTCAGTTCCAATACCTTTCATTCTTCTTAATGTTCTTTGTTGCGGCACTTGTAGGTATTCCGGGTCTAGGTAACTTCATCGGTGAATTCCTGATCTTGATGGGTTCTTATGACAAGTTCCCTGTGTACACAATCCTTGCTGCAGTAAGCTTAGTATTTGCCGGTCTTTACGGTTTAATCCTGATCCACAAAGCATTGTTTGGTACACCAAACGAAGAACAAAAACAGCATTACGCAAATCCGTTAAAAGACTTAAATGCGCGTGAAGTTGTGATTCTTTTAATCTGTGCCCTTGGTCTAGTATGGCTTGGTCTATTCCCACAAACTTTCCTTGATATTTCAAATTCAAGCATGGCGTGGATTGCAAATAGCTATATTCCAGTTCAAGAAGTCGTTGATGTTGTGCAGCAGATTGTTGTACAACCTGAAAATGTGGAGATGCAATAAGCCATGGACTTCACAATGTCATTTTCTGAGCTTATGCCATTAGCTCCTGTGATGATCGTGGCTTTAACTGCGATCGTCGTGATGTTGCTAATTGCAATCAAGCGTAACCACAATTTAGTTGCAACGACTTCCGTTATTGGTCTGAACCTTGCAGCCTTTTATATTATTTTTGTTTTCGTTGCAGGGCAGTATGCACCTGCAAACGTAATGAATTTGTTCATCGTAGATCCATTTACGATGTTGTACCAATTCGTGATTTTGATTGCAGCACTTGCTTGCTGCACATTGTCACATGCGTATATCGAAACCTATAAAGATAACCGTGAAGAACTTTATATCTTGATGCTGTGCTCTGTAACAGGTGCATTGTTAATGGTTGCAAGTTCTCACTATGCGTCATTCTTTATCAGCCTTGAGTTAATGTCGATTCCTGTATACGGCCTATTGGCTTATACACACCAACGTTCACAGTCGCTTGAAGCGGGTGTGAAATATTTGGTGCTTTCAGCAACCGCTTCTGCGATGTTGTTGATGGGTATGGCTTATGTATATGCGTACACAGGTACAATGGCATTCGTTGCTGAACCAGGCAAAATGTTCACAACTTTCAGCCAACCGGGCGTAGTCCTTGGTCTTGCACTAATTGTCTTTGCTGTTGCATTTAAATTGTCTCTTGCGCCATTCCACAAATGGACACCAGACGTGTATGCAGGTGCGCCAGCGCCAATCGCGACATTCTTAGCGACTGTGGCTAAAGTGGCAATGATCGGTCTATTCGTTCGTTACTTCTTAGCTTCTGGCTTAATCCTTTCTGACAGCTTCATCACGATCGTGACCATCATTGCAGTATTGTCTATCCTTGCGGGTAACTTACTAGCAGTACGTCAAGTGAACTTGAAACGTATCCTTGCATACTCTTCAATCGCTCACTTTGGTTACTTACTTGTTGCGATTGTCAGTGCACGTAATACTGACTTTGTTCAAGTACAAGGCTTTGCAACATTCAGCAGCGTCAACGTTTATGTGATTACTTATGTATTAACAACGATTGGTGCGTTCGGTGTTGTGACACTGATGTCTAGCCCTTACAACAACAAAGACGAAGCAGGTAGTCTTGCTGAGTACCGTGGTTTGTTCTGGCGTCGTCCAGTGTTGACTGCAACACTGACTGTCATGATGTTATCTCTTGCAGGTATCCCATTAACAGCGGGCTTTATTGGTAAGTTCCTTGTGATCAAAACAGCAGTTGCTGGTGGTTCATGGTTCTTAGCTGCAATGGTGATCCTTGGTTCAGGTATCGGTTTGTACTACTACCTACGTGTGATGGTTGTGATGTACATGACTCCACCGGAAAACCCACGTATCGACGCTGTCGATCATTGGGGGCAAAAAGTGGGTGGTATTATGGTGCTTGGTGCAGCTGCTCTTGTGTTGTTGATCGGTGTATATCCAGATCCAATCATTGCAGTTTCTCAAGTGGCATACTTTGCAATCTCACCTGAATTACAACAGTTCATTTTTAGCTTAATTCAAAGTGGATTTAACTAATGAATTAAGCAATTAATTTGCTTATTACAAAAAAGCCTCCTGTAAAGGGGGCTTTTTTATTTTTATCATTTGTTAAATAGCTTTATAATGGTTGAAATTTTATCTTAACCTTTTAGGTGTTCTCCCGTGGCTATCCATGAAATCCGTCATCCTCTTATTCGACATAAACTCGGCTTACTTCGTCGTGCAGATATTAGTACTAAAAACTTCCGTGAGCTTGCTCAAGAAGTGACTATGCTTCTGACTTATGAAGCAACGAAAGATTTACCAATGGTCGATCATGAAATTGATGGTTGGAATGGTAAAGTAACTGTAGATCGTATTGCCGGTAAAAAAATAACAGTCGTACCGATTTTACGTGCAGGTATTGGTATGTTGGATGGTTTCTTAAACCTGATTCCAAGTGCGAAAGTATCTGTATTGGGTTTAGAGCGTGATGAAGAAACTTTAGAAGCGCGTACTTACTACAAAAAATTAGTACCAGACGTACAAAACCGTTTAGCGATGATTATTGACCCAATGCTTGCAACAGGTTCATCGCTCGTTGCTGCTATTGACGTTCTAAAAGCCAGTGGTTGTAAAGATATTCGTGTCATGGTGCTTGTTGCAGCTCCAGAAGGCATTAAACGTGTAAATGAAGCTCACCCAGATGTGATCATTTATACAGCATCTGTAGACCAAGGTTTAAATGAAAACGGTTATATCGTTCCTGGTCTTGGCGATGCAGGCGATAAAATTTTCGGTTCAGTTCAAAAAGACTAATTTTTGCATCATGAACAGAAAAGGGGCTTTTATAGCCTCTTTTTTATATACTAAAGACATTGGAATAAATGGAATAGGGTACTTTATGAAGTCCGAACAATATAAAGGTAAAGTGAAGCAGTACAATCCTGAAAAGGGCTTTGGCTTTATTTCATGTGAAGAAGGTGATGTATTTTTCCATATCTCTGACTTTCCCGCAGATGGTGTCGAGCCAAAACGTAATGATCGTGTGAAATTTAATGTGGTGAAAAATGGTGATCGTTATAAAGCCATAAACATTGAGCGTGAAGAAGACAAATCTGCAAAAGCTAAAAAATCTAAAGTAGTGGCAAATAACCAGTCAATTACTTCAGCTTTGCTTTCGAATTTGCGTAAATAATGTGATTTTAAGATTTCATGGAAATCTTTGAAATAAAAAAGAGGTCTATAGGACCTCTTTTTTATTATCATAAGAGCATTAAAAGAAAATGTGAGAGACAATTTTTATGTTGAAAGAGGGGAAAATCAAAAGCTATAACGTTGAGCGCGGCTTTGGATTTATACAACAAGATTAAGCAAAGGATTTATTTTTTCATATTCGTGATTTTCCTAGCCGACACATCGAACCACGTGTTGGAGAAAATCTCAAATACAGGATTGAAGCAGATCAAGGTAAATTTAAAGCGGTAAATATCATCCGTTTAGATTTGAAAAAAGAGCAGTCCACTCATGAACAGATAAATCCGTCATTTGAATCAATGACATATCGAGTGAACGATCAAGCTACTCCTCACGATATAGCCAAAGGCACAGTTTGGGGCAGTAAAATCTTCAGCATGATTGGACTCATTGTAATTGTAGTATTAGCTGTGGCTGTTTATGGGAAATATCAGCAGTACCAAGAACAGAAGCAGCTACATTTACAACAGCTCATGCAAGAAAATGAAAACATCGTAAAAGAACAACGTAAAGCTCAGGGGGATTTACCCGATCGGGTGCTGTCTGTGCAAGGTGAAAAAAATCTATACGGAACAGCTTCAACGCACGCTCAGTCTGTTGTTCAAGACACTGCGCAGGCACCTGCTTCAAGTGATTCGCCAAGGGCAGTAGAAAAAGCTCAGTTTAGTTGTGATAGACGACAGCATTGCAGTCAAATGCGCTCAAGAGATGAAGCTCAGTGGTTTATTAAGAATTGTCCAAACACGAAGATGGATGGTGATAATGACGGTATTGCTTGTGAGAATGATTCTAGATGGTAATGGAAGCATTCACAAAAAAAGCGCCATTAGGCGCTTTTTTTATTTAGACAGATTTTTCACAAAATTGCATAAAGGCTTTGAGACCCGGTCCTTGGTATTTCTGACGATGTACCAACATAAATAATGGACGGGCAAGTTGCCAGAACGGCGTATCTAAAACCACTAATTGACCTTTTTCACGTAAAGGCTCAATCGCAAGTTTAGAAATACATGACATACCAAGACCACCTGCCACGATTTTTAGAATGGCTTCGTTATGACCCAAGGTTAAACGAATATTGGCATCTGGCAGGTCTTTTAAAATTGCGTTATCAAATACTTCGCGTGTGCCTGAACCTTCTTCACGTAAGATCCATTCCACGTTATCAAAGTCAGCTGCAGTGAGTGCACGATCCAACTTCGCTAAGGGGTGCTCTGGTGAACAGCATACTGCAAGTTCATCGTCACGCCAGTGAATACATTGCAGTTGTGGTAGGTGGCATGAACCTTCAATTAAGGCCAAATCCAACTGAAATTGGTTTACCGCTTCAATCATTTGGCGGGTATTGCCGACTTGAAGTTGTAAATGTGCTTGAGGCTGAATTTGTAGGAAATCTGCCATGAGGTCTGGCATCAAGTAGTCACTGATGGTTAGGGTCGCACCTAAACGCAGATCAATACTTTGTAGTTCGCCTTTGGCTGCTTGTTCAAAAGCTTCGCAGCGCCCTAAAATCTCCAAAGCTTGTGGCAATAAAAAACGACCCAAGTCATTCAATTGCAAGCGTTTACCAAGTCGGTCAAACAGTGGAGCACCGAGACCATCTTCGAGGTCTGCCAATGCCATACTTGCTGCACTTTGAGTAAGTTTGACAGCATCACTGGCTTTGGTAACGGTACCTTCTTGAGCGACTGCTACAAAAACAGCCAACTGGCGTAAAGTCATGCGCATGAATCAGGCCTTAACATTTAAAAAATATTAATAAATTATGCTGTCATGCTAACATGAGCACAGTCTGTCACGCCACGTTCAAATCATGTCAATTGAAAAATTTAGCTTAGAAAAGGTTTTATCTGTACACCGTTGGACCAATACTTTGTTCAGTTTTACCATGACACGCCCTGCACATTTTAAATTCACCGCTGGTCAGTTCGCACGAATTGGTTTGAAAGTGGGCGATGAATTGGTGGTTCGTGCCTATTCTGTGGTGTCGTCACCTTTTGATGAAACTTTAGAATTTTTCTCTATCGTCGTTCCAGATGGTGCGTTTACTTCAAATTTGCAGCATCTACAAGTGGGCGATGAGCTGTATTTAGAAAAAGTCCCTTATGGCTTCCTCACCTTGGCGCGTTATCAGTTGCCATTGCCAAAGGACTTATGGCTGTTGGGGACAGGAACGGGTCTTGCACCATTTTTATCAATGCTACAAGACTTTGAAACGTGGTCTAAATACGAAAAAATTAATCTAGTCTACAGTGTGCGCACCGTATCAGAACTGGCTTATGTCGAGCGGATTCAAGAAATAGCGGATACCTTTGGCGAAGGGCATACGGGCTTCAAATTTATTCCTATTGTGACACGTGATCCAAATGCACCATTGCATGACCGTTTACCAGTTTTAATTGAAAATGGCGAGTTAGAACAGGCGGCAGGCTTAGCGTTTAATGTTGATACGACGCATGTCATGCTGTGTGGTAATCCACAAATGGTTGATGACACCAAGGCGGCCTTAAAAGCGCGTGGTTTGACCATGAACCGTCGTGGTGAAGGCAATATTGCTGTAGAAAATTATTGGTAATCTGCCATGAAAAAAATCTCATCGAAGGATGAGCTTTTTTATTTTCGGAAATTAAATAATTGATGTTATGCATGCAAAAGTAATTTTGCATTTTTAAAATGATTGTTAAGCCAATTCGACGGAGTCTTACATCAAGAGAATGAATAAAGGGATTAGCCTTCGGCTGGAGGTACTCTTACGAAGCACGCTTCTCATTAGGCAAAATGAGAAGCGAAGCTTCGCAAGGAAACCATCTTGCGGAGCAGTGCTCCTCACCGCAAAACTCGTTTACTAGTGTCTAATTATCAAAAGTATCGCAAAAATATTTTTGATTAGAAGAAGTCCTTCAAACACTTGCGGATGATGTTACCTCGTATCGTACTTTTATTTGAATCAAATTACGCTTCTGATATTACTTCGTAACATCAGTTAAATAAACGTTTTTTTGTTAATGCAGAATTTTATTTAAGAACTGCTGCGCTCGTTCACCACGAGGGGCATTAAAGAAATCATCTTTACTGCAGTCTTCCACAATTTTTCCTTGATCCATAAAGATCACACGGTCCGCAACCTGACGCGCAAAGCCCATCTCATGGGTTACACACATCATGGTCATACCTTCTTTGGCAAGACCCACCATCACATCAAGCACTTCGTTAATCATCTCTGGATCAAGTGCCGAAGTCGGTTCATCAAACAGCATGGCAATCGGGTCCATACTGAGCGCACGTGCAATCGCAACACGTTGTTGTTGTCCACCTGATAACTGTGCAGGGAATTTAGCGGCATGTGCACTTAAACCCACACGGTCTAAATAAGCCAAACCTTTCTTCTTGGCTTCGGCTTCTGATCGGCCCAAGACTTTAATCTGCGCAATGGTCAGGTTTTCGGTAATGGATAAATGTGGAAACAGTTCAAAGTGCTGGAACACCATGCCGACACGACTACGCAATTTATTTAAATCGGTTTTTGGGTCATTAATGGAAATACTGTCGACCAAAATCGTACCGGCCTGAAAAGGCTCAAGTCCATTAACGGTTTTAATGAGCGTTGATTTACCTGAACCTGAAGGTCCACACACTACAACCACTTCACCTTGTTTAATTTGAGTCGTGCAATCGGTAAGCACTTGAAAATCTTTATACCATTTACTGACATTTTGGAGGTCAATCATCGTTTTTTGATCGGTCATACACTTAACCTCCGTTGTAATTTTTTAACTGCATAGGTAGCGATCATACTAATAGTGAAATACACCAAACCAGCAAACAGAATGTATTGAGTTAACAATGACATAAGGTCGCCTCGAACATAGTTGGTGCGGAAAAAGTCTAACAGTCCGATGGCATAAACCATGGTTGAATCTTGGAACAGAATGATGGTTTGTTGTAAGAGAAGTGGCGTCATTTTGCGAAAAGATTGCGGCAAAATAATTAAGCGCATTGCTTGGCTATAACTCATACCGAGAGCATAAGCTGCAGAAGTTTGGCCTTTAGGAATTGATTGAATCCCGGCACGGACAATCTCTGAAAAGTAAGCCGCTTCAAATAGCATGAAGGCCACGATACTCGAAACGAGGGCAGTATCAATCGTTAGATAGTTACCTGTGATCCCTGTGTAGATAAAGGGTACTGCAAAGTAGAACCACATCAGCACCAAGAGCAAAGGAATAGAACGAAAGAGGTTCACATAGCCTTTAGCAAAAATATTAAAAGCTTTAATCGAGGACAGGCGCATCAAGGCCAACAATGTCCCAATAAAGACACCACCAATGGTTGCCGTGATCACCACTTTGAGTGTGATGCTGAAACCATGCCATAGCGCAGGGCCAGACGCTTGGAGGTCTTGAATAAAAGAACTGAGCCATTCCATTATTTATCTCCTGCAATTAAGCCAGGAACGCGTAGGCGTTTTTCCAGAAAATTCATGAAACCAATTAAACAGATGTTGATCACGATGAAAATAATGGTGACGTAGGTATAAATTTCGATGGTGTTTTGCGTGTATTCACTGATGGTTTTCATCTGTGAAATGATTTCTGCAACACCGACCAAAGATGCGACTGAGGTGTTTTTGACACAGTTGGTCAACTCAGAGCTGAGTGGTGGCAAAATCGTGCGGAACGACTGCGGTAAGATCACATAGCGGTATAGTTGAGCCGTGCTAAATCCCATGGCATAACCTGCATTGGTTTGCCCCAAAGGAAGCGCTTCAATACCTGTCCTGACTTGCTCACAGACCCGCGCAGCTGTAAAAAGACCCAAGCCGACACTTGCAGAAATTAAGGCGGTTGTATTTGCACCAAGGTCATTCATCCACCAGCTTTTAATCGCAGCAGGGAGGAAATTAGGTACAACATAGAACCATATAAACAGTTGAATCAATAAGGGTACATTTCGGAAAATAGTCACGTAGGTAGTACCTATACCTCGTGCTACAGGACTCGGTAGGGTACGCATAATACCCAAGATGCTGCCAAGCACCATCGCAATGCTCCATGCCACCAAAGCGATGACAAACAGCCAGCCGATCCCAATTAAAATCCAATTCAGGTAGGTTGAATCACCTACACCTGTAGATTGGAACAGCACACCCCAATTCCAGCTATAATTCATAGGAACTCCCTATAATGAGCTTAAGCCAAAATCCGTTTGGCTTAAGCATCTTTAGAATGTTTAGGGAAAGTTATTCGTCACGGTCATGTGGATTGTTAATCAATGATTTTAATTGATCAGACATCGGGAAATTTAGATTGATATTTTTTGGTGGAATTGGCGTTTGGAACCATTTTTTATACATGTCATTGATTTCACCAGAGCTATAAGTTGCTTTGATTGCATCATCAACCACTTGTTTAAAGCCAGTATCGCCTTTACGCAGCATACAACCATAGATTTCATGAATCGGCGCTGTACCTACGATTTCCCATTTATTAGGATCTTTGGCTTTCGATTTTTCACCCGCCAGCAAAATATCATCCATCATAAATGCTGCTGCACGACCATTTTGTAGCATGAGGAAAGACTCAGCATGGTCTTTGGCAGAAATGACTTCACCAATACCTAACTCTTTTTCATGTTGACGAATGTAACGCTCAGATGTAGTCCCTGCTGTGGTGACTAATTTTTTGCCTTTTAGGTCAGCAAAGTCTTTAACCCCAGAGTCTTTTGCAGTAAGTAAGCGTGAACCCACTTCAAAGAAACCTGTTGAGAAATCAACTTGTTGTTGGCGTTCTTTATTGTTGGTGGTAGAACCACACTCTAAGTCGACGGTGCCATTAGAAACCAATGGAATACGGTTTTGGCTGGTCACTAAGTTATAACGGACTTTTAAATCTGGAAGATTTAATTGCTTTTTAACCGCCTCAACTACTTTTAATTGAAGATCGTGTGCATAACCTACAGGTTGGTTTGGATTATCTGCGATATATGAAAATGGAATCGATGAATCGCGATAGCCTAATACAATCGTGCCGGATTTTTTGATCTTATCTAAAGTCCCTGAGTCAGAAACAGCAGCTTCACTTCCTGCAGCTTTATCCGTTGTAGGTGCTTTATTGTCACTACATGCGCTAAGCCCTAAAGTGAGCGCACTTGCACAGAACAAAGTTGCTAAATGTTTTTTTGACGTCATCGTTAAAACTCCTTTTACCCTGATTTAATATCCACTTTTTATGATCTTGTTTCTCGTTAGATTTTATTGCTTTGTTATTAAGAATGTTTCAACAATAAAAAAGAGATCATTTTCTACATCTTAGGTGATATATCGAGCAAGGCTCAAGCAAAATTTATTGCCGAATTGTTACTAAGAAATGGGATAAGTTATGAACATTTTTTATAAGAAGGTTTGCTATAAGCCATTAAATATAAAATAATTTAATTTTATTGTGAAATAAATAATTAAAATAAAAGGGCATAAAAAAACCTCCAGATGGAGGTTTTCGGGATTAAACTTTAGTTTAATCTCCGTGTTAATGCACAAACATATCCATAAATTCACGAATTTCTTGAATCGCTGTGTCTACGTCGGAAGTCAACCAAGTCGGTTCAAAAAAGCCAGCATAATGCTCCAGTCGATCTTGGGGAACAACTAAGCGAATCGGACATTCTTCTTCGAGCAAGCGCCAAGGAATAATAGGCACTTCATTATCTAAAAAAGCCGCAATATTTCGAATATCAATCACCATCGCATTGATGCATTCAGGGAAAGGCATCACTGAAAACTCTTCAGTACGTCGGCGAAAATATTCCAAATCACCCCATTTCAACACATAACTTGGCTTACTAAATTCAATAATGCCAATAAGATGTTGATCGCGAGTGTAATGAAGGGAACATTGATGAGTGACGTCAGTGTCAAGATCAAGCGTTACACCTTGTTGATGGTACGCCATAGATTTGATAACAGGTGAAAAATAAGGTGCATGATTATAGCTCATTTCATTCATCAAAAGCAGATAATTCCATCTGGCTCAAAAAAGCATTTATTCTTTAAGATATAATCCTATAAAAATGCTTTAAATTTAAATATAGCACTTAAATCTTTGCCCAATATTTTCACCCTTATATATTGATTTATCTTCAAAAATAACTGACCTAGCTCCAAAGGAAAGTATATTTATTAAACTTATCATTCAAGTTACACGTTTTCACTGATTGTAATTGTTCTTCACACAATACAGGATATTGTATTGCTAGTATAAAAATTCAACTATGAACAACAAAATAGCGAGGGGAATATGACACACGATTTTAATAAACCACCCCATACCACCAGTACGGAAGAAACAACACAAAAAAAACGTATCCCTGTGTACATACTGATTTTAGTGGGTATCTTTTTAATCGCATTATTATTTTATATGTTTGCAGATATGAAACCTTCTGCTTCGGATGCACCGCCTGATCATCCTGCACCGAATGCACAAACTGCAACAGCCAATGATACGACTAGCGGTACAGCGGGGGATGAAGCTGTTGCTAATGATTCAAATACTGCAACTGCGACAGATCGTTGATAATAATTGATGATAAATACATGAGTCAGAGTTACATGAGTGCAATATCTGAACCTTAAGTTTCTCATCAGACTGACATAAATAAAGCCTTGGTTGTTCCAAGGCTTTTTTACATTCAATTGTGAGCTTTTGTTGGAGTTATGCATACTTTGGTTGATTAAAAAATATGCAAAAACTAAGGTGGAAAAGAAAGCTTAAGTTCAAAGCACTAATGCTGTGTGATACGCGGCATACGTAAAAATGCACATAACAACAGATCATGTATAACAATGAGGGCGAACGTATGAATGATTATCTGGGTGGTCCGCGTGGCCGTTTTGATGCCATGTATTATTGGGAACAGTTTCACCCCATTTTAAGTGCAGTAGCAATTCTCCTGATAGGTTGGGTCATTGCTTTATTGGTTGCTGCTGGCATCAAAAAAGTTCTGCAAAAATTAGGTACAAATCAAAAACTTTCAAATGCAACTGGGCACCGTTCCAATGTTGAAAATATAGTCTCCAGAGTTGTGTTCTGGATTATTTTGATCATTGCCGTCATTGGTGCACTCAATGTGCTGAATTTGACCAGTGTCAGCGGCCCATTCAGTAATATGATTCAGCAGTTCTTGTTATTTATTCCACAGCTTTTGGCTGCGGTAGCTGTAGGTTTTATTGGTTGGATCGTGGCAAGTTTGGTCAAAGTCGGTTCAAAGAAACTGCTGGATAAAACCCAACTCGATGAAAAACTCAGTTCTGAGGTTGGCGTCAGCCCAATCAGTCAAAATATTAGTGAAATTGTTTATTGGCTGATATTACTACTCTTCCTACCGATTGTTTTGTCGATCTTGGGTTTAAACGGTCTCTTGTTCCCAATCCAAAATATGGTCACTGAAGTTGTTTCTTATCTTCCCAATATCTTTATTGCCGGTGTCATCGTCTTTGTTGGTTATATCTTGGCGAAGATTGTACGAGGCATCGTGGAAGGCTTGGTGAACAGTTTGAGTTTGCAGCAGCAAGTCGAAAAAGTGGGCTTGTTTAAAAACGCAAAACTTGCTCAAGTTTTGGGTAATTTTGTCTTTGCTATAGTTATTATCACGGCTTTAATTGTGGCTTTCGAAGCACTTGGTATCGAGGCGATTTCTCAGCCTGCAACGGCCATGTTACATGAGGTTATGTATGCAATACCGAATATTATTGCCGCAGGTTTAATCTTAATCTTGGCCTATGTGGTGTCACGCTTTGTGGCACGTCTAGTGGTGGATGTGATCTCGGGTACAGGTGTCGATACTGTGCCAGAAAAATTAGACATTCAACGCTTTTTGGGCAAAACCAAAGTGTCGGATGTGGTCGGTTGCCTCATTGTATTTTTCACCATGTTGTTTGCGGTATCTGAAGCTGCTAACCGTTTAGGCTTTGAGCAAATCAGTGCCCTTATTGCTATGTTTATCCAGTTCGGTGCAAGTATTTTACTTGGTGCTGTAATCTTGGTGGTGGGTTTCTGGCTTGCCAATATTGTGGCAAATGTGGTGCAACGAGGGGAATATAACAGTTCACGTTGGTTAGGTAATTTGGTTCGTGTGCTGATTATGGGCTTGGTTGTAGCCATGGGCTTGCGTGCCATGGGTATTGCCGACTCGATCGTGAATTTGGCCTTTGGTTTAACCCTCGGTGCGGTTGCAGTTGCTTTCGCTTTGGCCTTTGGTTTAGGTGGTCGCAATCCGGCGGAACGTTTGTTATCAGATTTAATTGATAAAGCAAAACGTGAAGCAAACGAACCGAATCCAGTACAGGAACAGGCGAAGGCAAAAACCACCTTTAATACGCCAACATCGTCTGCAGCGAGTCCAACGCCATCAACATCTGTGATGACTTCTGAAGTGAAAACCGATGATGGCTATCCAAATATTCAACAGGCTGCACCCGGCGTCAGTGAAAAAGAAACTGCGACGCCAGATCAGTTGGATGTAAACCCAAGTGATCAACCACAAAATAATCCATTTGGTTCAACTGGTGAGGCTGAAAAAGAGGTCGATGCACCTTCGGCACCTGTAGCTCCGCCAAAACCGAATGACCCTAATTAACCTGTTCTGTCTTTACAAAATCGGCCACGCTTAGGTGGTCGATTTTAATGCTCTATAAGGAATATTGTATGGCAAAAGCACCGAATAAATTTTTAGCCCCAGTGATTATTGCAGGGATCACGGTGGGTTTTTTGGCAAGCGCACGACGCTTTATTTTTGCAAAATCAAAACGCACTGATTTTGAGCAGACAGAACAATCACCGCTAAACAGTGATAATAATAATACCAATCAGTCTAAAAATAATGATTGAAATTTACCCGAAAATTGGTATTTTAAGTAGTAGTGATATATGGAATATTACTTAAAATATAAAAACTTAGGATTCATATTGCTGTCATGAATGACACTTATGATCCGTGCAAAGGAATGGCAAAATGGGGGTAATTTCAATGCTCAATACTTTAGTATCGACACTCAAACAAACCGCAAGCGTGCAACCACAACATATTTCAGTTGCCGTTGAAAAAATGGATCTGACAATTCAACGAACTTCGACGTCGTCAGTATCATTATTTAAAACCGACTATCTTGAATAAGTCCGATTGGGCAAGAAAAAGGGCTGAATGAATCAGCCCTTTTTTTATACAGAGTTCATCTGCACGTTATGTTTATTTAATTCTAAGTCGAGATCAGACGTATTCAGAAGCCGCATGTGCAGAAGCCCATGCCCATTGGAAGTTGTATCCACCTAAATGCCCCGTTACATCGAGTACTTCACCAATAAAGTACAAGCCTTTCTGTTTTTTACTTTCCATGGTTTTTGATGAGACTTCAGTGGTATCCACACCACCGAGTGTAACTTCAGCAGTACGGTAACCTTCAGTGCCTGATGGTTTCACTTCAAAGCTTTCTAAACGGCTTGCAATGTTTTCTAGTTTTTCATCACTGATATTGCCAATGGCTAATTCAGCTTGTTCAGGCCAAATCAGATTTTGTAATTCCACAACCACGCTTTTCGGTAAGTGTTCATTGAACAGTGTGCGCAGTAACACTTTTGGTTGACTGGATTTTTTAGATTTGAGGAAATCTAAAACATCTAAAGCTGGCAGGAAATTGATATTAAAACGTTGACCGACATCCCAGTAGTTTGAAAGCTGCAATGAGCTTGGGCCACTTAAACCGCGGTGAGTAAAGAGTAAAGCCTCGGTAAAACTATTTAACTCATTCGATAACGTGGCTTCAACAGCATTGCCGCTCAAGCGAGTGGTGACTTCTTTAAAACTATCTGAGAAAGTGAAGGGTACTAAGCCTGCGCGAGTGGGGTAGACGGAATGTCCGAATTGTTTAGCAATCTCATAGCCAATTCCTGAACCACCTAACGTTGGAATGGACAGACCACCACTGGCAATAACCACCGATTCTGCTTCAAAATAGCCTAGATTGGTTGCCACTTGAAAGCCTTGTTCAGGCAAGGCATTGACTGCTTTTACTTCACAGTTGGTTTTAATATCGACCAAACCAGTTTTGTCACATTCTGCCAATAGCATGGCGAGAATTTCTTTTGCACCATTTTGGGTAAATAACTGCCCATGTTTGCGCTCTTCGTACTCAATGCCATATTCGCAGACCATACCAATGAAGTCCCAGTTGGTATAGCGAGTTAATGCCGAAATAACAAAGTGCGGATTATGTGAAATATAATTTTCTGGTTCGACATACAAATTGGTGAAATTGCATTTACCGCCGCCAGACATTAGGATTTTTTTGCCAACTTTATTAGCTTTTTCAACCACCAAAACTTTGCGTCCACGCTGCGCCGCTTTATATGCCGTCATTAAGCCTGATGCACCAGCACCTAAAACAAGGACATCATATTGATTTTGCGACATGGTAAGTTTCCGCGTGGAAGAAAGGACGCAGGATTATACGCTTTTTAGCGCTTCGGTTGAACCTTTCAGGCGACCTTGTAGGCCACCAGTATGAATCACTAAAACACGTTGATGGCTTGTAATTTGACCCCGCTCAATCATGCAGAAAATACCTCGCAGCATTTTAGCCGTATAAACCTGTTCTAATGGAATCGCAAAGCGTTGTTCAAAGTCATGCATAAACTGTAAAAGTTCCGGCGTTGTTTTGGCATAGCCACCACAGCAAAATTCATCACTGATGCTCCAATTGGTTTTCTGTGTCAACTGAGCAACATCGTCGCAAAGAAAATTGCCTTTGAGCGCTGAAAAACCAAGAACAAGTTGATGTTCCGCACTGGCTTCGATCAAGCCCGTTATGGTTCCACCTGTACCGACTGCACAGCAGATGAGATCAAAATTTTGTTGATTTTCATGGCTTAAGATTTCTCTACAGCCACGGATAGCCAATGCATTGGTTCCACCTTCAGGAATGACATAATGTTCGGGATATTGCTGTTGTAATTGCGCTAAAGCGTCAACTTGTTTCATTTCCCGATACTGTTGGCGTGTGACAAAACTGAGCTGCATACCAAACTGTTCGGCGGTGGCTAAAGTAGGATTTCGGGATTGATGTTGTAATTCTTCTCCACGAATGATGCCTAGACTACCGAATCCAAATAAATGTGCAGCATATGCTGTGGCTGCAATGTGATTTGAATAAGCACCGCCAAAGCTAAGCACCTGTTTAAACCCTAATTTCTGCGCCTCAATAAAATTATATTTGAGTTTATAAAATTTATTGCCTGATATTTGTGGGTGTACCAAGTCCAAACGCTTAATACACAAATCAACCCCTTGATATTGAATAGTCTGCTCAGGAATGGCGTGGGCGATAGATTCAAACATGTTGGTAATCGTTATCTTGGTGGTTAGAGTTCAAATAGGTAGGCATTGTAAAACGGGAGGTGCAGAAGATAAAATCCTTTGCATCTTGGTCAGTTCAACTCTGCTTATAGCACTTCACTGCCGATATCTGCTAACTAGCAACATCAACGGAGGTGACGACAGACATACCGGGTCTTAAGTTTTCCAAACCTTGTTGATTGGGATCAATTGCAATTTTCACGGCAATGCGTTGCACGACTTTAGTGAAATTTCCTGTGGCATTGTCAGGTTTCAATACACTAAATTCAGAACCAGCCGCAGGGGAGATTTGCTCAACTTTGCCGTAAAATTTTTGATGTTTCATGCCATCGACGCTGAACCAAGCTTTTTGACCAATATGCATATCTGCAATTTGCGTTTCTTTAAAGTTAGCAGTCACCCAGCGCTGCTGTGGAATTAAATACATCAGTTGAGAGCCTGCCGCAACATATTGACCAATACGCGGGCTGACTTCGCCAAGCTGACCATCCATAGGTGCCACAATCGTGCTGTAGTCTTTAGTGGTCACTGCCTGATCAAATTGTGCTTTGGCATTATTCACTTGCGCTTTAAGCCCTGTCGCTGCAACTTGTGCAGTTTTGAATGATTCTTTGGCAACCAGCAAATTGGCTTCTGCTTGATGAAGTTGGGCCAAACTATTTTTAGTGTCTGCAGTGGCTTTATCTTGTTCTGATTTCGATGCAGCGCCAGTATTGCCGAGTTGTTGGTAGCGCGTCATTTGTGCAAGAGCTAATTCATAAGCCGCACGTGATTGGTCCACTTTCGCTTCGGCTGCCGTAATATCTGCTCTGCGTTGTTCAATGGCCTGGCTTTGATTGGCAAGTGAGTTCTGTGCTTGTTCCACTCCAGATTCAGCCTGTGTGACTTTTTGATCATAGGTCGTTGCATCGATATGCATAAGCACTTGACCTTTTTTCACATGATCAAAATCCGTCACCAAAACATCTTTCACATAACCATTAATTTGTGATGAAAGCACCGTGGTTTTGCCTTTGACATAGCTATTTTCAGTCGACTCGATACTGTTATGAAATGGACCAATCCGCCACGCCCATAAGATCAGTGCAATCCCCAACAAGAGGATGATCAACATAAAAATCAAGGTACGCTGCGGCGTAGAAATAAGCTTGCTCGATGGCGCAGGCATGGCGGTTACTGTTTGTGGTTGCTGCGGTGCTGCTTGCTCAGTGGGTTTATGGTCGTCGGTCATGGTGTTCTCAATATCAATTAGGTCATTTGGCGGTTGCTTATGTTGTTTAAGTCGGGAAAATTTTAACTACTATCCGTGCGTTGCTGTTGGCGTAATTGATATTTATTTTTGCCCATCAGCAATAAACCCCAAAGCAACAATAAAACGGCGAATATGCCATTTAAAAAAATCACATCGTTATAGGCTCTAACTTGGGCTTCTCGAGTGATGGTTTGATTAAGGCTACGTATGGCTTGTTGTTGATCTAAATTAGGGTCTAAAGAATATTGATGCGCACTTTGCGCCAATTGTTGTAGGCGCTGTTCGACTATAGGAGAGGTTTGCGATAAATCATTATAAATCTGTGCCTGATAGGTTTGGGTACGCATTTGCTGATAGGTCGAAAAGAACGAGGATCCGACCAATCCCCCAAAGGTTTGCGTTGCAGAAAACAGCACGATAAACGTCACCATGTGAGATGGGCCTTTTTGCAAAGCACTGACAATGCCTGTAAGCAAAAGTGGGCCAATAAACATGCCACTGGCAAAGCCCACCAAAAACTGACTCCAATAAAAATCATGCGGTCGTACATCACTGGTCAGGTGGTAATCCAGTGCACAGGCGAAGAGCACGAGACCTGCTGCACCAAGTAGATGAAATACGATTTTTTCTTTGGAAAAGGTCAGGGCACTAAACACTGTGCCTAAGACAATTCCGATCAGCACAACGGTATAAAAAGAAACGAATTGGTCGGGTCCCATGCCCATGGTTTTCAAAAAATTCACGGCCGCATAGCTTTGTTCTGACATGAGGAAGCGAATGGCAAAGGCACCGATAATAAAACTTACGGTAGACGATGTTCCGAGCCAGCGTGTGACAATCAGGGGGTTGAACCGAAAATGTTCATAGGTCAGGCCGACGACTAAAAGAATCAAAGCGGCGATGAGTAAATAAGCCAACCATTCAGCTTCAAACCACCAAAGAATCGGGCCTTGATTCAACACGATACATAGCAACGCAAAGCCGGGTGCCAATAATGCAAAGGTGAATAAATCTTGCTTTTCAAACACTTCGATACGTAGACTGCGTGGCAGTTTTAGAGAGACCACCATCGCCAAACAACATAAGGCTAAACCTAATTCAAAGGTATAGAAAATAGACCAATCATTTACATCGACCAGATAGGGCGACATGATCCATGCCAGCGGTATCCCCAACTGCTGAAAGCCTAAAGCTAGATAAAGCCCACGACCAAAATGAGCACGTTTAAACGCTTGCATGATGTAATACATCCCAAGCGAACTGAGTGGAGCTGCAAGTAAGCCGCTGATCACCCGTGCAAAAATTGCCATTTCATAGGTATGGACAAATAAATGCAGCACCATCACCGCGATAAATAATACCAAGCCAATTTCTGAAAATAGCCTAAGTCCATATTGTTGGCGGGCTTTAAATAAGATTAGGTTGGAGCTGACATTGGCCATAACAAATGCTGCAGGAATCCATGCCGCTTCTGAAGGCGTTAAGCCATATTCACCTTGTAGAAGGGGGAGATTTGCCGTGATAAATCCATTACTTAAACTCCCCGAGATCGCAACAAATAAACCGATAAAGAAGTATAAAAAACGCTTATAGGTCGGATGTGCAATCGCAGCAGGAGAGCCGGGCAAAGTCGGTTTTTCTTCGGGTGTCCAATCCGGAGCAGGTTCCAATAAACGCGGAGATTTGGACATGACGTATTACCCGCAAATACCATGTAGTAAAAACTCCACAGCACGTTTGGCGAGTTTTTCCTGATCTGCCTCGGTATGGCCTTGCAAAGCTGCACGTAAAATGGAGGTGACCATGGCATAGTCTGCCGGTTTAAAGTCTGCTCGGCAGCGACCATTTTGAATGGCCTGATCAATCATCGGTTGCAAAATGGCATCACGTCGTTGGTATATTTCAACCATGGCAGGATCATCTCGATCGATCACACGCCAATATTCCATTAGGGCTGTGAGATAGGGAATATTATAAATATGGTCTTGAATGAGGCGAATAAATCCATCATCGAACTGTGCATAAGTAAGCGCACGCTGTTCAAGTCGGTTCAAGGCAGCTTGCATTAAGGCGAGTACCAACTCACGACGGTCATTAAAATTACGATAAAACGTTGCACGTCCAACTTGAGCCTGATCCATTATGAGTTGTAGAGGCGCATTGATTCCGTGAATACGGAATACCTCAATCGCAGCTTCTAAAAGGATTTCTCGGTTTTGTGCAGCGAGTTGTTGACGTGTGGACATTATTCTTTGACAGCATCATTTTAAATTTATCTAGATATTAAACGGACAAAAGTGTCCGAAGTAAAATCGTATTCGATAGCAGTTTTGTAACTTGTCTTCTATGTAGTTAAATAAAATGAATCAATTATTTATTTTTAAAAGGAAATATTTTTCTATCGGCATCAATCTGCATCCGCATTGGAAAGACCGTCGAGACATAATTCCTGACAACTGACCCTAAATCGGCAGATAAATAAGGTGAATATCTGCACAAAAATGCTATGCTGAATTTACAAGCAATATAATTATAAAAATGGAGGGCATCCAATGAGCAAATTAAGTCGGGCTGTGCTGCCTATGCTGTGCCTGTGCAGTTTTTGGATGGTTGGCTGTGATACGACTGACGAATTGCATCGTCCTCAAAATGAACATCGCACCATGATCATTGGTGGTGTCCCTGTAAATGACCACGACTATAAATTACCGCGTGAAGATGTTGCGCTCAATGAAGCCGCTGCAGATGACGATTAGCACATAGGTGCATAAAAAATAGGGTGGACATACTGTCAGTACACGGTAGTGAGACGTGACATGTAAAGAGTCACAGATGCAGTGTGCTACGTCAGATGTGTGAACATTTTGAAGTAGACGTCTTACTTCTGCAGTGTAGTTTGTTGGATTAAAGCCTTACAAACATTTAAAAAAGGCTCTGTACTCGCCCAGTATGCCCGAACTGGAATGAACCGTGGTTCAAATGCTTAAATCAGGTCAATCTATCAGGTCTATTTGCCAATTGGATGCCTGAATTTCTAAGTTATTTTGTCTAAGTTGCTGACTAATGCTATCGGCCTGTTTCTGTAAATCTGCCACTGCAATGGTTTTAATCCAACGGATTTCACTCGAGCTATAACGACCATTTTCACGGCGTGAGCTGTCAATCGCTTGTTGCAAGATACGATGCTGCTGGGTCAATAAATCACGTTCATTGAGCACTGAAAGCATGCAGCGTCCTGAACCGGTTTTAGCTTGTGCATTGGTGGCGTGAATCTTTTCAATTAAACCATAAAGTTCTGTATTTACTGCAAATGCTTCTTGAATTAAAGCATTTGGTTCTTCGCTAGGTACATCACCTTCTTGAATGAGCACGTTGTTATTGATTCTTTGTTGCAGCGAGGCCAATTTTGTTTGTAAGTCACTGCGTAAAAGTAGGGCTTCAGCTAATTTCATTGTCTTGATATTAATTTGTACTTTTAGCGATCATGCGATGGATTAATGCGGTATTCAAGTTATTTATAGTGAAAAATTTGGTCAATTAAAATAAACACTGCAAATTATAGGGAGAAATTCAGAGATTCTGTCTGTAAAATTGCCACGAATTTAAGTAAAAACGGTGTAACTGTGGAATCATTTTGGATATTAGGCTCGATTGCGGCAGCACTATTACTTGGTGCAATGAGCCCGGGGCCAACGTCAATTTATGTGGCGAAGAATTCCATTGCGATTTCACGTAAACACGGTTTATTTACCGCACTTGGTACAGGTTTGGGCGCTGCAATATTTGGGCTATTAGCGGTATTGGGTTTGCAGGCATTTTTATTGGCTGTACCTTCTGCATATTTGGCTTTAAAAATTTGTGGTGGTTTATATCTGCTTTGGATGGCATTTAAAATTATAAAACATGCCAAAGAACCGATTGAAGCAGGTGATGCCAGCAGCTCGCAAATGTCACTCCGTCGTGCATTTACCACTGGTTTAATTACCCAGTTGTCGAATCCGAAAATTGCAATTGTGTTAGCCAGTATTTTTACGGCACTTTTACCGAAAGAGATTCCGACTTATTTCTACTTTGTATTGCCAGTTTTGTGTTTCTTTATCGATGCAGGCTGGTGCTCATTGGTCGCTGTGGCTTTGTCAGCAGAAAAACCCCGCAAAGTGTATTTGAAGTTTAAAGCGGGTTTTGATCGGGCAGCTGGGGCAGTGATGACAGTGCTTGGATTAAAGCTGATTTTTGGGATGAAGTGATTGAACGAAGCAAAAAAGCCTCTTTGATAGAGGCTTTTTTATTGGGTTTATATTTAAATTTACAATGAATTCCCTCTCCTTTTAGGAGAGGAGAAGCAATGCTTCGTAAGGGGAAAGGTGATTAATTTAGCTTAGGTTGTGATAGCTCTAGTGCTTAGGGTTGGTGCTATAAATATGGGCTTTAACTTTTTTATAGGTGATTCAATTCATAGAAAAAAATCTAATTTTTAGCACAAATTGACACTTGAATGTACTATTGAGTATAAAGGCTAATTCTATAAAATAAAAAATAGGCTTTCGGCATGACAATCATTAAGGGGAAAACACAGATTACTAATGAAGGAATTAAAAAACACTTCAATAGTAAAGAGCCATTCAAGTCAATTTTTGAATATATATGGAATGGTTTTGATGCGAAAGCCAATAATGTAAATATTAGTTTGATAAGAAATGAAGCAATTGGTCTAGATTACATCACAATTTTGGATGATGGAGATGGAATCGATATATCAAACTTATGTAATAGTTTTGATAAGTTTAATGAATCTAGTAAAAAAAATGATGATAATGTGCATGGTTCTCATGGTAGAGGACGTTTAGCATTTCATACACTTGCAAATAATGCCGTATGGTACACTAAATTCAAAGATACTAACGCAAAAATTAGTATTTCAGCAGATAATATTTCAGAATACGACTGCCAATTCTTTGAAGATAATGATCAAAATAGCAATCTAAAAAAATTAAAATCGGGAACATTTGTCGTTCTCAGTTCGTTATATTCTGAAAAAACAAAAAACTTTCCAACTGATGAATCTTTTGTTGAATCTTTAAGGAAAGAATTTAGCTGGTTATTAATAGTAAACCCTCAAAAAAAACTCTTATTAAATGGTGTTGAAATACCAATCTTAGATAATTCAAATTTTGAAAGAGATGTCCAAATTCAGGGTTTTGATTTTAAGATCAAAGCTATACGGTGGCATGAAAAGCCTAGCAATGATAAATCGTATAATTATTTACTTAATTCACAACAAAAAACGATATCAAAGGTCTTAAGTAAGGCTAATAATAAAATTGATTTCCATACTAGTTGTTTTGCATTATCTGAATGGAATGACAGTTTCAATAAAGATTTATTAGAAATAGATTTAAGCTTTGAATTACAGCAAAAAATATTACGTGATATTAATTCAGAGATGAGTAATTTTCTTAAAGAAATATATGAAGATTATCTTAGAGAGTATGTTGATGAACAAATAGAAAAGTACGATGAAAAAGGTTATTTTCCATCTTATATTGGCTATGAGAACAGCTATGCATTGTGGCGAAAGAGAAATACAAAAGATGCTGTTAAAAGTATATATTTAGCTGATCCAAAAGTTTTTGCTAATCTTTCTATTAAACCTTTAAAAATTATTATTAGAATGTTAGATAAACTCTTAGTATCTAATGAAAATGATGCAATCTTTGATGTGCTAGATAATGTTTTAGATTTAAATGACACGCAAGTTGATCTATTAGCTAAACAATTAAAATCAACTACTTTAGAAAATATTATAAGCACTATTGAAACCTTACAGAAACGAGAAATAGCGATAAATAAGCTCAAAGAGTTAATGAATAACCATTATAAAACAGTGTTAGAAACTCCAGATCTACAAAAAATTATTGAAGCTAATACTTGGTTGTTTGGGTCTCAATACGAAATTTTAGGAGCAGAAGAGGATTCATTCACCACGATTAGTCACAACTTAAGAAATACAATAACCGGCATAAATGATTTTGGTACTGAAGATTTAGACAAAGAAGATGAAAATAATGAAGTTGTTTTAGAAGGGCTAAATAGACAAGTTGATTTATTTCTTGCAAGAAAGCGAAAGACAGTAAATTCTACCAATCAACAAATATATAAATGTGTTGTGATAGAAATAAAACGACCAAGCGTTTCTTTAAATCACAAGCATCTTCAACAGTTGCTTGAATATGCATCAATCATATCAAATCATCCAGAATTAGGTAACAGTAAATTATATTTCGAATTGATATTAGTTGGTCGTAAAATTTCTAAAAATGATTACTTAATAAATTCTCATTTAAAAAATAATAAGGATAAAAATGAATTAGGCTTAGTATTAGATGATGGAAAAATAAAATGCTATGTAAAAGATTGGTACACTATTTTTGAAGAATTTAATTTATCTAACAGCTACTTATTAGATAATCTAAAATCTAAATACGCGGATTTATCTGATGAAAGCAAAATTTCTCTTGTAGATGATTTACAAGGAAAAATAGCAAGTTAGAAGTAAAAACCTCTATTAAAAGTAAATATGTTTTTATAAAGTTTTTAAAAGCACCTCTCCCTAACCCTCTCCTAAAAGGAGAGGGAACCTAAAGGCAGAAAAAAAGCCCCTACAACGTAGAGGCTTTTTCTTATCTAAGATTTAAATCTCAAGACACTTTATCACCCGGTTTAGCACCAGATTCAGGTGAAATCACCCACACACCATCGCCATTACCCGCAGCTAATACCATACCGTTAGAAATACCAAAACGCATCTTACGTGGTGCAAGGTTAGCCACCATCACCACCAGTTTACCTTTAAGGTCTTCAGGTTGGTAGAACTCACGAATACCGCTAAACACGTTACGTGGCTCAGCTTCGCCGACATTTAAAGTCAATTGAAGCAGTTTGTCTGAACCTTCAACATGAGCTGCTTCTAAAACTTTAGCCACACGCAAGTCAACTTTCATAAAGTCTTCGATACCGATGATTTCAGCTTCGCCGACTTTAGGCTCAGGTTTCTTTTCAGCTTTCTTCTCTTTTTTCTTCTCAGCTTTTGGTGCTTCCGCAGGGGCAGCTAAAGAGTCTTTAGACGCATCAACCATAGCAGCAACAGCTTTTGGATCTACACGCTGCATTAATGGTTGGAATTGAGCAATTTCATGATCCACCAAAATCGTTTTACCAGACGCAAAGTCGAAAGATTCAAGTTTTAAGAAGCTTTGAACTTCGGCTGCCAAGGTAGGAAGTACTGGTGCAAGGTACACAGCCAATTGACGGAACAAGTTGATGCCGACAGAACATACGTCATGAACTTGTTGTTCTTCGCCTTCAATTTTCGCTAAAGCCCAAGGCTTTTTCTCGTCGATATATTGGTTGGCTTTGTCAGCAAGCGCCATGATTTCACGGATTGCAGCAGAGAATTCACGTGCTTCATATTGAGCAGCGATTGAAGCGCCTGCATCAATAAAGCTTTGTACCAATTCAGGTTCAGCACACGTTGCAGAAAGGTTGTTATCAAACTTGGTGTTTATGAACTTGGCACAACGGCTTGCGATATTGACCACTTTACCAACAAGGTCGGAGTTTACTTTCTGAACGAAATCATCAAGATTTAAGTCAGAATCTTCAACTTTGTCAGAAAGCTTCGACGCGAAGTAGTAACGTAAGTATTCAGGGTTTAAATGCTCAAGATACGTTTCCGCTTTAATGAAGGTACCGCGAGATTTAGACATCTTCTGACCGTTTACAGTCAAGAAACCGTTGACGAATAAGCTTGTTGGGGTGCGGTAGTTTGCACCTTCAAGCATTGCAGGCCAGAACAACGCGTGGAAGTAAACGATGTCTTTACCAATGAAGTGATAGACTTCATTTTTCGAATCTTTTTTCCAGTAATCGTCAAAGCTTAAATCTGGACGTTTAGTCTTGATGTAGTTTTCAAAGCTCGACATATAGCCGATTGGCGCATCTACCCAAACGTAGAAATATTTGTTTGGCGCATCTGGAATTTCAAAACCAAAGTAAGGTGCATCACGAGAAATATCCCAATCCGATAAACCTGCTTCAAACCATTCATCAAGTTTATTGGCAATTGACACAGGCAGACGGCCTTCGTCTCTTGTCCATTTTTGCAGGTATTCACCAAAGTTTGGCAGTTTAAAGAAGTAGTGATCTGAAGATTTTTCTACAGGTGTCGCACCGCTCAAAGTCGATTTTGGATTGAGTAACTCAGTTGCGTTGTAGGTTGTACCGCACACTTCACATGAGTCGCCGTATTGGTCTTCCGCTTTACATTTCGGGCATGTACCTTTAATGAAACGGTCAGACAAGAACATTGTTTTTTCAGGGTCAAACAATTGCGTCACAGGGCGTACTGCAATGTTGCCCGCTTCACGGTTTTTGATATAAATCTCAGAAGCACGTGCTTGGTTTTCAGGGCTATTAGTTGAGTCGTAATGGTCAAAGTCAACTCTAAAGCCAGCAAAGTCACGTTCATGTTCTTTTTGCACATTGGCAATTTGCTGTTCAGGCGAAATACCATTGGCTTCCGCACGTAGCATAATCGCTGTGCCGTGAGCATCATCCGCACATACATAAGTCACGTTATGACCCATTGCACGCATGGCACGAACCCAAATATCAGCTTGGATATAACCGAGTAAATGACCCATATGAATTGGGCCATTCGCGTATGGAAGGGCGTTAGTAACTAAAATATTACGCACGGATATGACTCTCTCATTCGTATTTATGCAATGGGCTGTAATTTTACATGAGATAGCCAGTACTTGCACAAGGGAATAGGTGAAATCTTTGCAAAAGTAAAAAAATCTATATTGCTGACACAATTACAGTGATAATAGGGCATATCTGTGATGCCTTTAGAGTGACAAGCCCATGTACGACGACGATTATGATGACGACCAGCCTGTGACCCGTATTCCGCAAAATCAACAGCGTAATAAACAACTCGGTCAGCACATTGTCAAAGAAGCACAACAATACCTTGAGCAGATTTCGGCAGATGAACATGCATTACTGATTCAGACTTTACGTGATTTGGCTACAACTGAACCTTACTTCGATGTATTGGCCGATGAGCTTGATCAACCTGTAGAAATGAAAGTGGCAAATGACGCCTTAAACTTGTTGTACTTTTGGCAATTGCTGCATCAACATGAAGATCAAAAACAGTTTCATTTACTCGATGCGATTAACACCGAGTTCTTTCAGACAGAAATGTTGAAAGCCTTTGATGCCTTAGAGATTGGTGAAAATAAAGCGCAACGTCGTTTGGTTCTACTTGAAGCTTTTAAACTGTATAAGCTGAATTTCCATGCCGGTTGTATCCCTGTCTTGTATGCACAGTTAGAAGGCATTTTAACGGATGTACTGATTCAAACGGGCTTTTTAAAGCAGAGCGGTACCAAGTTTGTCGATGTATATAAAATTGTACCCGGTCTAAAAGGCAGTGAAATTAAGAGTCTTTGGCATAAAGCAAAAATTGCCAATGAACTGAATCATTATTTTGCCGAATTGGCAGCCTATCAAATGGATAGCAGCTCTACTGTAGCCATGACCCGCCATAATATTTTGCATGGGACCGACGTCGCGCATTTTAATCAGGGACGGAGTTTCATCCTATTTATTTGGCTGTTTTCCGCAGTAAGCTTTATGAGCACGGTCAGCAAATAATCTTTTTATGTAGCGGTAAAGTGCGTCATTAGGGGCTTTACCGTTATTCCTTTTGCTTAATTTAGATTGATGAATATCAATACAATAAAAATAGCCTTTATATTTTTCAATGATTTAATACATTTAAACTCGGATCAATTTTAACTCCTAACCTTATGCCAAAAAGCATAAATGCAACGTCATGTAGCTCAATTGTTTCTAAATGCATATTTTTAAGGTCATCCCGTCAAAGCACGTTATAACTATTGTTAGACAATAACAGAGAAGAGGCGAGAACGATGACAACTGAAAATAAAATTGATCAATTGAAAGATAAAGCGTCAGAATTGGGTGATGATCTAAAGCTCAAAGCCAAAGAAGCTCAGCTTGAAGGTGAAAAAGCCCTCGATGGTGCAAAGCATAAAGCTGAAGAGTTAAAACTCGAAGGCGAAAAAGCCTTAAATGATGCCAAGCATGAACATACCGAGCAGAGTAATGAAGCCAAAGATAAATTTGAGCATCTCAAGGCTGAAGCCAGTCACAAATTAGATGAAGCCAAAGTCAAAGCTTCCGAACTTAAACATGAGGCTGTCGAAAAATTTGATGAACTAAAAGTGCAGGCGACAGAGAAATTTGACGAGTTAAAAAAGAAAGCCACTGACACACTGAATAAGTTTAAAAAAGATGACCAAGCTTAAATTAGGTCTGATGAAAAAAGCCGCTCTATCTTGAGCGGCTTTTTTAGGATTCATTGTTTTAATCCATCTAAATTTTCAGTCTTAATATTTTTGACTTGATCATCGACTATGGTAATCACATAGCGCATATTGGCAATTTCATAGGTGTAATCTACTGCTAGTTTCGCAGGCAGATTTTTCTCTTGCAGCGGATAAGACACCATTTTCATCGGAGAAGCTTGCATACGCGAGCGCATGAGATCGATGCTATCACCAATCGCTACAGTTTGTCGGTCAGGTGTTTGAATGGCTTCAGTCGCAATTTCTGCATAGGCTGCTGAAGTCAGGAGCATCAAGGCACATAAAGTCGTTTTATAAATATTCTTCTTATAGATAGTCTTCGGATACATCGTCATCCCCATTTTAAAAACTAAAAAGCACAAAATGTGCCTTTAGATTGCACATCCATCGCTATGATTATTCTGTTGAAACGACTGAAATATAAACTGAAATTACGCTGAAAATGTATGGTTGATATGTAATCAATACAAATTTAAAGGCTTTGGTTTAGCCGCAAAAATCAGTTGCAGGTGCATTTTTAAGCGTCACACGTTAGAAAAATTGTTTGAAAGCTGACTAAATTACTCAACTTTATAAGTTTATAGGGATAAGTCATTCATCTCCCTCTTACTCTGGGGCAGATGAACAGGTAAACTATCGCTATTATCTTTTGATTTTCCTGTTTGGAGACAACATAATGTCGTGGCTTTCTTCTCTAAAATCTGTGTTTTCACCCTCCCAAGAGGTGAAAGAAGAGGAAATCCAACAGGTTTTACAAAACTATGTACTTCCCAATTCAAATAATGCTTTAAAAGACCGTATTACACAGGTAAATGTGCAAGGTCAGATCTTGCAGATCACGATTAATACCTTTCCTTCAGAAGCCGATGACTTACAAAAAATCCATGATGATTTGGCCGATGCATTGGAAAAATGTGGCATCACAGAATTAAATATGCACGTGATTCAGCAAAAGACTGGACATACATCGGGTGGTTGCGGTCATCACCATGCAGAAGGCGAAAGCTGTTCTAGCCAAGAAAAAGCTGAAAGTTCAGCAGCAAAAAGCCAGTTACCTCCAGTTGTGGATGCGTCTGCGAAAACACCCGAAGCACCTGCCGAAGTTGATCCGAATAACCCACCGATTCAAAAAGCCGCTCCACAACAGCGTGATGTACCGAAACACCCACGCATTCAAAATGTCATTTTGGTGTCATCTGGTAAAGGTGGTGTGGGTAAGTCAACCACGACAGTTAACTTAGCTTTGGCATTACAGAAATTGGGGCTAAAAGTTGGCGTTTTAGATGCGGATATCTATGGTCCAAGTATTCCAACGATGCTCGGTAACGCTGGCCGTACGCCGATGATTGAAGCTGAGCAATTTGTTCCTATCGAAGCATATGGTATGGCTGTACTTTCAATTGGTCACTTAACTGGAGATAACAATACGCCAGTGGCTTGGCGTGGGCCGAAAGCGACAGGGGCGTTAATGCAGCTCTTTAACCAAACGTTGTGGCCTGATCTGGATGTATTGGTCATTGATATGCCGCCAGGCACAGGTGATATTCAGTTGACGCTTGCACAGCGTATACCAGTGACAGGTGCTGTGATTGTGACGACACCACAGAACGTTGCATTAATGGATGCGACCAAAGGCATTGAGTTGTTTAACCGTGTACACATCCCAGTGATGGGTGTGGTTGAAAATATGTCGACCCATATTTGTTCGAACTGTGGGCATGAAGAGCAAATCTTTGGTACAGGTGGTGGCGACCAACTTTCAGCCCAATACGACATTCCGCTCTTAGGTCGTTTACCGCTGAATGTACAAATTCGTGAAAATGCCGATGCAGGGAAACCATCTGTGATAGCAGGTGATGATGCTGCTGAAAGCTACATGGCGATTGCACAAAAAGTTGCAGATGCATTACCTCAGGCTGAAAAAGATAAAAACCGTATTTTCTAAGGGTGAACTGAAATTTAAGTTGATCGTATTAAAATCTGGCCTCGTGCCAGATTTTTTATAACGTGGTATTGGGAGTGTTTGAAAATTATGAGTACTGAACTTTAGACATTCAACGATGTCTATGAATTACACATCTAAAAAACGATTTGCACAATTTCTTATTTTTCCTGCGATTATAAGCCGTATGCCAAGGATAAAATTCTTGAGGCATATCAAAGGATGTCGCGTTTGTACTTAGTTTTTACAAAATAGCTTTCACGATATTTCTATTATTTTGGCTAGGATCAATTCTTTGAACGGCAGTAACTGTACAAACGCATTGTGTCTTAGATTTTTTGCCAAATGTCCTCTGTTACAAGGGGCTTAGCATTGAAAAAATATAGAGGAACAAATAATTTTAAATATTATTTGAAGTCATTAAAACCCACCCATCAAATGAGGGTACGCCTTAGTCTAAGAAATTAAAAAGCCCGGTAATTACCGGGCTTTTTAATTGGTTTTTTAGGAGGAAAGAGACGGGTTTGCTTTACGTTTAGCAGTGATAATATTCACCGTAATTGCGATGATGACCATGATAATGCCTACAATATCTGTAATGGTTTCTGGAATAATCATACACAGCGCACCCACACCTAAAAAAATACGCCAGAACCAGTTGAGATAAGTCTTGAAATAACCTTCAACTGCGGAGCCTAAAGCGAGAATTCCTATCACTGAAGTGACAGTAATACTCACTATAGTTGTCCATGCAGGAAAGGCAAATTCTCGAGCATTGACTGCAACATTGGTGGTATCAATCATCAGCATGGCAGGGTTATAAACGAATAAAAATGGAACAATAAAACCAGCAAGAGATAGTTTTAAGGCCTGAAACCCAGTGCGCATTGGATCACCGCCTGCAATTCCTGCGCCCGCAAAGGCGGCAAGGGCAACTGGTGGGGTGATGTTTGCAAATAAACCAAAATAGAACACAAACATATGCGCGACTAATACAGGGATATCAAAGTTTGCGAGTGCTGGTGCTGCCATGGTGGCAGTAATGATATAGGCCGGAATAGATGGAAGCCCCATGCCTAAAATCATCGATGCAATCATGGTTAAAAATAAAGTGAGAAAGAGACTACCTGCACCTAAACTCATAATTGAAGAAGTCATTACTGAACCAAAACTTGTCAGACTTACTACGCCGATAATAATACCAACGACAGCACAAGCAGCCATCACAGATAATGATTGTTTGGCTCCATCAACGAGCGCATCTAAAATATCTTTTACACCCATTCGTGTTGATTTTCTTAAAGCTGCTACAAAGATGGTCAGGACGATGGTGTAGACAGCAGCATAGCTCACAGGAATATTTTGAAATAAGAAAAAGACCAGTGCCAAAATTGGAATAAGTAAATGTCCACGCTCTTTTAGAACTTCTTTTACTTTAGGTAAATCAGCTTTAGGTACGCCTTTCAGATCATCTTTACCCGCACGGAAATGAACTTGAGCCATGACGCCAAGGTAATACAATAAGGCAGGTAATAATGCGGCTAGTGCAATCGTGCCATAACTCACGCCAGTTGTTTCGGCCATAATGAATGCACTCGCACCCATGACTGGCGGCAAAATTTGTCCACCGACGGATGCACTGGCTTCAACGGCACCAGCAAAATTCTTGTGATAACCAATTTTTTTCATCAATGGAATGGTAAATGAGCCTGTGCCAACAACATTGGCAACAGCAGTTCCATTAATACTGCCCATAAATCCACTTGAAATTACAGCAACTTTGGCAGGACCACCTTGTTTATGACCCGCCAATGCCATGGCAAGATCATTGAACAATTTCCCCATACCTGATTTTGCAAGAAAAGCACCAAAAAGGATAAATAAGAAAATAAAAGTGACGGATGCACCAATTGCCGAAGAATATAAGCCTTCGGTTTTTAAATACATATGTCCGAAAATGTCGCTGATGGTATAAGGGCGAGTAATTAATCGATCTGGCAACCAATCAAAGTGACTGATAAATGTATAGGTCAGGAAAATTAAACTTAAAATGGGCAGCATCCACCCCATGACCCGGCGAGTTGCTTCTATGACTAATACCACACTCATAATTGCAAACGCGATATCTAAGGTATTTGGAATACCACCTCGAGTGGTCATAATAGATTGATATTCTTTCCATAAATATAAAAAACTGAAGATGGAAAGCAAAGCCAAGAACCAATCGAGAAGTGAAATATGCTGCCGGGAGCTTGCTTGACGAGCTGGATAGAGTAAGAAAATGAGTGCTAGGCCAATAGCGACATGGGCTGCACGCTGTATTAACTCAGGTAAAGGATTAAACGTAATAAATAAATGAAATAATGAATAAAAGATCGCTACAAATGCAACAAAGTAGGTAACAGATTTGCTCATATTGATTCGAGTAACAGATTCCCGATCAAATTTTTCTAATATGGCTTGTTGTTGTTTCTCATCGAGTTGTTCTAATACAACTTTATCTTCTTTGGAATTCATAGGCATTCTCCAATCCACCAAGACTTCCATTTGGGTTGATATTGAACCGAGATGTTGACCAAACTATAGTCTGGGTAACTTTGAAAAATAGACCAAATTTTTTGGTCAGCGAGGATCGTGCCTTGCATATTTCTAGAAATCACCCAGTTGATTTCATCTATATTTTGATTGACCCGCATTCTAATCACACCATTTTTTTGAAACTCAATGGGATAATTTGAGGGTGTACCTGCACCAAATGAAATCAAATCGGTGTGGCGCAGTAAAAACTTATTCTTTTGACGCTGATATTGTTCAGACCAAGCCGTCTTTTCTACTGAATGCTTCCACTGTAAATCAAATTGATCAGTTGAAATTTTGCATATATCAGTTTCAACTCTAACCTGCGTATACAGTGTTGGATAGCTAGCATAGATTAAGAAGAACAATATAAAAAATGCAGTATAAACTGCATTTATTTGAAGCTTATTATTTTTTAGCCACTTCATCATAGTAGCGTTTCGCGCCTGGATGTAGAGGCGCTACAAGGCCTTGTAGAGCACCTTCAAGCCTGATTTCTGTTGCTGCTTGGTGTGAAGTTGCCAATTGAGGCAAACTGTCAAAGAAAGTTTTTGTTAGTTTGTAGACATCATCATCCGATATATCTGTGCGAACAACTAATGCATTTTTAATTGCGGCAGTTTGAATGTCCGCAGTATTGCCATATGTGCCTTTTGGAATAATCATCGGTAAGAAATAACTTTGATCTTTAGCTATTTCTTTGACTTTATCTGCATTGATTGAAACTAACTGTAGATCAAAGCTTTGTTGAAGTTCCATGAGTGATGAATTTGGAATGCCACTAGTCAGGAATGCTGCATCAAGCTTGCCACCTTTTAAAGCATCAGCGGCTTCAGCATAGCCTAAATAATCAACTTTAATATCTTTATAGGTGATTCCAAAACCATTCAACAGTGTGCGTGCATTTACTTCTACACCTGAATTTTGTGCACCCACAGCGATACGTTTACCTTTCAAATCTTCGATATTTTTGATCCCTGATTTTTTAGAGGTTACGATTTGTACGTAGTTTGGATAAAGCGCTGCGACTTGGCTGACATTCTCAACTTTACCATTTGCGAAACTTCCTGCTCCGTTCAGTGCTTCTGTTAAGCTGTCACTCATAACAAATGCCATTTCAACTTTATTCTGTTTGAGAAGGTTTAAGTTTTCGACTGATGCACCTGTAGTCTGAGTCTTAGAATTTACACCAAAAGTTTTGTTATAAATTTCTGCAAGACTCGTCCCAATCACATTGTAAGGTCCTGATGCTCCGCCAGTTGCAATGGTTACGAACTTGGTTTGAAGTTTGTCAGATGTAGCAGTTTCTGCGCTTTTTCCTTCCGTGGTATTTTTTGAAGTAGATTGATCATTTGAGCAAGCAGTAATACACGCCAAAGTAACCGAGAGTAACGTGAGTTTTGTCCATTGGTTCATAGAAACGTCCTTTTACACATAAATTTTGAATATTGATTTGATGAGTTTTAATTTTAATTTCCACTACTCAATTGAACATAACTTAATCAATTATTTTTGAAAAGTATTTTTTTTTGATTTTTTAGTCTCCAATAAATAATGGTTATGCGTAAGAATGGCATGGAGCTATATCGTTTATTTTAATAATATTTTGTTACGTGTAAAAACTGTAGGGTATACATGGAATCATGTGAAATTTCTTTTATAAATATAAGTTCAAGATATTTCTTTGAATTGTAAGGTGCTCTGAATGACTGTTCAGCTAAGGTTTTGTTTTTCTATTTAAGTTACTGAATTTATAATTAAATAAGGAGTTTTTTATAAGCATTTCTATTTTTTATTTTGCTAATACGAAACAACTGAATTAATCTTCGCGGATTAAGTTTGAGGTCAAAGTATGATTTCATGGTTTTTTATTGGTCTAGTTATCAGTATTTTGTTAACGCCAGGACCAACCAATACCTTACTCGCATCTTCGGGTATTCAAGTTGGGCTACGTAAATCATTCCGACTCATTCCAGCGGAAGCCTTTGGTTATCTTATTTCGATTAGCCTATGGGGTTTTCTCATTGGTAAAATTTCCGTACATCTGCCTTTACTGCCGACCATTTTAAAACTGTTTAGTGCTGGCTATATTCTATTTTTGGCTATGCGATTATGGCGTACAGCAACTGTTGCTGAAAATTTTAATCAAAAGGGCATTCGTGCACGCGAACTCTTTGTTGCGACGTTATTAAATCCTAAAGCACTATTATTTGCATCTGCGATTTTTCCTGCATTGGCTTGGCAAAATGCGCAGTATTATGTAGCTCACATGCTGATCTTTTTGTTGTTGATCGTTCCTATTGCATTTTTTTGGACCTTCCTTGGTTCCGTTTTGGCATCGAATAAAATTAGTTGGCTCAATCAAGCCAATTTACAACGAACAGCATCGCTAGTCTTGGTTAGTTTTTCGATTCCACTGAGTTATTCTGCGATTTTAAAACTCTAAATTGATTTGAAAATGACTAAATCCGCTTAGTTCGGCAAAGCTTATTTTCATTAAGTCGGATTTCAGTTAAAGTACCACGCAATAATTGATTTAAGTTTTTGGATAGAGATAAATGGCTATTAAGTCTGATCGTTGGATTCGCGAAATGAGCGAAAAACACGGCATGATTGAACCGTATGCAGAAAACCAAGTCCGTTATGATGAAAATGGCGAAAAGCTTATTTCGTATGGCGTGTCGAGCTATGGTTATGACGTGCGCTGTGCTCGTGAATTTAAAGTCTTTACCAATGTTCATTCAGCAATTGTTGACCCTAAAAACTTTGACGATAAAAGCTTTATTGATATCGAATCAGACGTTTGTATCATTCCGCCGAACTCGTTTGCACTGGCACGGACAGTCGAATATTTCCGTATTCCCCGTAATGTGTTAACCGTTTGTTTGGGTAAATCAACCTATGCGCGCTGCGGTATTATTGTCAATGTGACGCCTCTTGAACCAGAGTGGGAAGGTCACGTGACTTTAGAATTTTCGAATACAACCAACTTACCTGCACGTATATACGCGGGTGAAGGTGTCGCACAAATGTTGTTCTTCGAATCAGACGAAGTGTGCGAAACCTCTTATAAAGACCGTGGTGGTAAATACCAAGGTCAAACCGGTGTGACATTACCGAAAGCTTAATCCTTTGGATTGAGTTTAAAAAAAGCGGGCGAATTAGCCCGCTTTTTTGTTGGGTCATTCATCGGAAAATAGACCATTCGGTGGGGAAGTTTTTGCAATTGAGTAATTATTCAGCATAATAAAAAGTTAAGTGACTGGTCTATCACAAGTCTCCATTTAAGGAATAAATGGACAATAACATCAAAGCCAGTTCTCAGGAATAAATATAAGAGAGATGCAGAGCATCTGATAAAAGGAAGGTCGAGATGACTCAATTCACCCAGGCTAAGTTATTCCGCCAGAGTTGCTTAGCAGCCGCAGTCAGCATGTTTGCTGCACCATCTGTTTATGCGCTTCAAGATTTATCAGATGAAGCACTTTCAGCCACAACGGGTGAAGGTGTTGCACTCACTGTAGAAAATTTCAAAATGGTCTTTCAAGGGCCAAATGACCGTTCTACGGCTTCTAGTTATGCGTCTGGTATGGTTGATCCAGGGAAAAGCGATACAGGTTTTATTCGGATTATTCCTACTGGTGAAAACTATGAACAATTAGGGCAGCGTGCTTACGATAAAATCTACAAAGCAGCTTATGTTGATGCTTATCAGCAAGGGCGAGTTACGGGCTATAACGGTGTTTATGACTCAACTTTTACAAGTTCAAAAAGCACCTATGAGACCAATAATGCTACACGTATTACCAATGAAACCATAGCAACATATTCAACAGAATATCGTGGCCGATTAGTACAGTCTTATCTTGAATCACCAACGATGAAGGCATATTACGATCAGCGTTATGCAGATTATTATGATGGTTCATCGGCTGGCTTATCTTTTGAAAACGATGGCACAACGAAAGAATCAATTACACCGTTCTTAAAAGAAAAGTCTCAAGCTGCTGCTTTAAAAAATACCTATGAAATGATTGAGTTACTATACGGTAACAATAGTACGGGTAATTTACCGACCACTTCGACATTTTATAAAAATTATGTCTCAGGAAAAATTACACGTTCAAATATTATTGATACAACAAAAGATGCTCAGTTAAATGCCAAAGCTGCAGAAACCCTCAATCAGTTGGCAACGGACTATGCCAAGCTTGAAGCTCAAAAGGCAAGCGATGCAGCATTAGCAACCGTGAAGAAAAATGCTGAGATTACAGCAAAACAAATTGCTTCGACTGCGACCGTATCGAGTCTCAGATCGAAAGCAGATGTATTTATATATGGCTTAGCCCTGTCCAATAGCAAAGATAAAAATGGCAAAAGTTCATTAGCAACGCGCTATACAGACCAAGGATTTAATTGGGGTACAGCAGAAAACCCATGGCTTTTCCATGCGGGGAATCAAGATGTTGAACAATTTGCGAAAGATAATAAGGGGAATGTTGGTTACTTAGCGATTGAGGCACCATTAAAGAAAATTGCGGCAGATGATGCATCTAACAACATCAAGCTTGGTTTGTGGATGGATGTATTTTCACGGTCTTTAAATTCAAGTAATGTCGTCGATCCGATTACCGGTGCGCCGACCAGTGGCTTAGATAAAGACTATCGTTTACGTACTCAAATTGTTGCGAATGGTTTGAGTTTTAATGGTTCACAAGTTCGAATTTTTCAAACCCTAAAATCAACAAATACAAATTACAACCAAACCTTAGGTTTAGCCAGCCTAATTCGTATTAATACCAACGATCGTGCTGAATCACTCAGTATTAATGATGGTGATTTAGATGCTCGTGGTATACGTATTAGTACAGCTGCACGTTCTGAGCTGGATGATGGTACTGCAGCGACACCAGCGATGGATCGATCTGCAGCTCCAATCTTTCATGAAACTGAAGGTCTATATTTATATAGCCCAAACATCAATTTAGTTTTAGGCAATATGTATCAACCCTTTATTGTGGGATCGGAAGGTCGAAATATTATACTGGAAGTAACTCGTATTCCAAATGTACCTTCTATTTACAGTAAAATTTATACCTACTATACGGATATCGCTGGAAATACCACAGGTACATCAGGCTTAACCGCTGCTGACTTTAAAGGTTCAACCTGTAACGTCTATAGTTGTGGTACGGAGTTAAAAGCAAACTCTTCAGATGCGACAGCACTATATCAGGGGCGTAATGCAACACATAGTAGTATTGCAATCGGTACAGTAGAACGCTTGCCTGGTAATCTGCTGAATGCAAAAAGTACGGATGCTGCGACAGGTGTAGTGTTTAAAGGTGTTAATGGACAAAGCACGAACTTAGGATCTGTTGCCATAGATGGCGTCTTGATTCAGCACTTAAAAATAAGAACAACAGGGCTGTAGGAGAAATTACATGTATAAAATTTTATGCGCTGTTGTGTGTGCGGCACTGACACAAACTCATGCAGGTTTAGTGTCTATGGATAATAGCGAACTTACCGCTGCAACGGGCCAAGGCGGTGCAGATCTCAGTTGGACACTTTCCTTAAACCATCAATACGCCAATGATATGTCAAAAAACAACATATCAATCATGGATGCGAATGGTAAAACGACTCAAGCTTTTTATGGATATCAATGTTCATCCAATGAGTTTTGTCGCTTAGCACTTGCGCCCAATAATCATGTGGATGCAAATGGTAATAAGAAATGGTTGGTGTTTAAACAGTTTCAAGGAACGTTACAGATCGATCAATTTTCACTAGATGGTGTGACGATTATCAATCGTGAAGGCAATCCACAAACGGCTATGCAGTTGACATTTTATGATGATAAGCCATTAAAAATTAGAAATTTAGGTTTTGCTACGTTGGCGGTGGAAACAGGGACGACAGGTAAGGAAGGTTATGAAAATACCAGTACTTATACGACCTATACCGAAAAGAAAGCTGATGGAACAACTTCAACTTTAGCAGTGCCTGATTTTGATCGTGGTTCAGAACAAGGATTTATGGGTGTTAATGTGCATGGCAACATGCACATGAGTGGAAAGTTAAACATCTTCAGTTTTAACTGCACTGGAAATGGTGCAGGTCGCTGTTAATCAGCTGTGACTGAATATAAGGATATTGTGATGAGAAAAATAAGAACTTTAACGGCACTCGCAACCAGTATTTTACTTGCTCAACATGCCTATGCTTTTGAAGCGATGACCGATGAAAGCTTGGGTGCAGTTACTGGCCAAGATGGTATTTCGATTACCCATGAAGTTTCTAGAGTCAAAGTTGATCAGTTAAATTGGGTTGACCCAACTGACCAAAATAAGATGAAAATGGGTTTGCACAATGTACAAATAGATGGCGTTGGGCAAAGCACCATTACATCAAAATTAGATTTTGATGTTGGGACTACGGATGCTGGTGTAGGCATGCGTATAGCTGCAAGTGTCAGTCCATTTACGGCTGTTGCGCAAAATATTATGCTGCTGTGTCAAGGCACAACGTGCCAAACGCCTACGCAAAATTTAGGTTCACTTACGATTGCAACATCTTCACCTTTAAAAGTATTACTTGAAACCAGTAATGGTCTATTTAACCGTAATGATACGGCATATATGGAATTTCAATTGCAAAATGCCAGTATTAGTCATGGTATGAATGGACATAGCGTAACCTTAAAGGACTTTAACTTTAACTTTGCTGGTTCAGGTTATATGTATGTCGCAGCTGATGAAGGCATTGTTCTCACCACAAAATCCACAGGGAGCAAAGACCATGCGGTCAATTTGGGGCGGGTAAAGGATACTTCAGATGTACATAGCTCACGTAGCGATGCCACAAACCCCGGCGTTAATATCGATTTACGATACGGTACCGATGGTGGTGCACAGCGCAATTTAATTCGTATGGGAGCATCGGGTGCTGTCACTAATGCACGAGTTGCCTTAAATGCCAATCAAGAAGGAATTAAAGATTTTGGTCTAGCAACGAAAGCTTCAGGATATGAGTCCGTTGGTTCAGGTGGTTTACATTTAGGTGTGCGCGCGGATTTCACTTCAAAGGATGATCCTAGCCTTGTTGCAGGTCAAGCACCGACAACCTTAGAAATTGGCCATACGGGTATTGGTAGTTATGCCATTGAATTTTCTAATTTAACGTCTTTAGTTGCTGATAAAAATGCATATATTGATTTTGGCGATATTTATATCAATACCATCCAAGCAAAAAGCCTTGATTTTCTGGTAAATGATAAATTAAAAGCAACATTAGGTTTAACCAATAATGTTTTAACCCAGAATCTTTCAAATCAAACGGCGGGCGGAAATTTTGCACTAGTGGCGATTCGTGGTATGGATTTTCAGTCCATCGCGCGTACAGCACGATTTATTTCTGATAACTCAATTGCCGCAATTGCAAGTAATGACAACAGTTGGGGGATTGGTATCCCGATTTATAATATGAATGCCAATGTTGCATTATCAGAGAAAAAATACAGTTATAAAAATGCGGCTGAAAAATCAGGTATTGGCTATAACCTTGTAATGAGCACAGATGGTTATGGTGTTGATAAAAAAACAGGAACACCAAGTACAACTTCCATTATTTTGATTGATGGTAAAAAAGGTATTAATGGTCAAGAAGTCAATTATTATGCAGGCTTACGAAACATTAATTCCCTTATTCAATCTGATGGTGTGATTGGTTATGAAAATGATGGCATCTATGTACGTGCAGATAATTTATTGATTGCAGCTAATGCCGAGTTAGCGATTGGTCAACTTCCGGGTTCAACCTATAACTGTGCGACTACAGCTTCTGCCAAATGTGGGACCACAGTACCTTTAGATAATTTCTCTAAACGTGATGATGTGTTGACGAATATTGCGTTTAAACTCGATGGTAAGGGTGAGCTATTTATAGTGCCGGGTCTAAATGACAGTGCAGAAAATAACTATTTGTCTTTCCGTGGAAGCTTTGAATTTAAAGCATTAACTGATGCTGAAAAGAAAGATCAAAAAGTTATGGGAAGCTATTTAAGTTTGATGAATGAAGATGTAAATGCCAGCGGTGTCGTTTCAGCTTCAAGTATCAATATTAATAAAATGCAGGGCGATCTAGGCTTTGATGCTCGAATTAAAATGAAACAAGATTCGGTAGAGTTTGATAATCAGGTAAAATTCAATCCAACCAATAATATGTCTAAAGCGTTTCGTGCAGAAGTTTCGATGTTAACAAATGGCAATATGCAAAAGATGGCGGATATTGCCCTAACCGGTGGAACAATGCGAAGTACGATGGGGATTACTCCACGCTAGTAAAATTAAATCAATAACAAATAAATAAAATAACGAACAGGGAATTTGTTATGAAAAAGAAGTTAATCAGAGGTTTGATATTCTCGACATTTGCGATGAGTAGCTTATCTCATGCAATGATGGCTTTAGATGATGAAAGCTTATCAAAAGTTGATGGTCAAGCTTTACTCTCCATGGAATATACGCAGGGGTATAATTCTGTGGATGAGAGTGGACAAGCCGTTGATCAATCCAATGTCGGCTTTTATAAACTTGGTTTGGAAGCTGAAATGGAGCTCAATGCCAATATTAAAAAGCTCCAATTGGGTTGTGGTGGTGCAAATGGCTCAGGTGCTTGTGATATTGATATTGATCATATTTCACTGAGTGGCTTGCCTGCAAATAGCAATTATACGTCGGATGAACGTGCGGCAACTTCAGCTTTGCTGACCAATCCTTTTATCGAAATTGCAATTAAAGATCCGAAATCAGCGGCAACACGTGAAGTGATGGGCTTTCGTTTGAGCGCTGAAAAAATTTCTGGATTAATGACATTAGGTACAGAAAATAGCAATACACCCAATGGTATCAATACCTTTAGTGGTTATATGAAAACTAAAGCATCTGCGGGTGTTGCAACAACTGCAGAGCGTGTGATGGACTATGCTTCTACGCAGCAATATATTGAAGGAGCAGTTAAGGGGACATTATTTGGTGCAGAAGTTGATCTACCGCTTCACTACAAATCAGATAATTATTCCTTTAATTTAAAATCAACCACAGCACCTTTTACCATACCAGCTACTGTCGTGAGTGGGAATAGAATGACAGATGTACAGTTAAAGGGTACAGGAACTGTTGATCGTCTAGATTTTAGTGGTCCATTAGAAGCTCAAATCTCTCTACTCGGTTTAAACATTAATTTGAATAAAGATGTGACGGGGTATCTTACTGGGCTAAAAACCGATATTACGGTAAATCAAAGTTTAGGTTTGATTCACGCACTCTATTTAAATAACCCTGCTTCGCTATCATTACAAGCTCAAAAAATACTTTGGCCTGGTGCTGCAGTCGCAGCAGAAAGAGGGTGGTGGTTGGCGATGGAAGATGAAGTCGATTTGGGCAGTATTACACCATCAGATAAAGTGGCGATTACGGATGAAGTATTGAAACAAACGATCGCCGGAATTAACCATGACCTAAGTACCAATGTTCGTAACTGTGGAGATTTACTCTTTGGTTGTGTTGCAGGTTCTTCTTTGGATGTTAAAGAGATTAAAAACCCGTCATTAATTGATTTCCCATTAACCAATTTAAAACTGTCTGGACAGGAGTTTCGTTCTAACTGCTTCGGCGGTCTGAAATTCTGTTAAGGCTTAAAATATTTCATATAAAAAATCCCGCACTTAGCGGGATTTTTTATGTTTAGCGCAAATTATTTTGCAATTTTCGCTAAAAGGTCTTCTTTACTGAGGTTGCATGATTCTTCATCACGGCGACCTTTGTATTCAAATGTACCAGCATCCAAACCTTTCTCGCCAATGACAATACGGTGTGGAATACCTGTTAACTCGATATCAGAGAATTTAACACCAGGACGCTCATTACGATCATCTAGAAGAACATCATAACCAGCAGCAGTTAATTCTGCATACAGTGCTTCAGCTGCTTCCATTGTACGTGGTGACTTATGTGCATTCATAGGCACAATAGCAACTTCGAAAGGAGCAATTGCAGACGGCCAAATAATACCTTTGTCATCGAAGTTTTGTTCAATCGCAGAAGCAACAACACGAGTTACACCAATACCGTAGCAACCCATAGTCACAACGAGAGGTTTGCCGTCTTCACCTAAGACTTTACAGCCAAGTGCTTCAGAGTATTTTTGACCCAACTGGAAGATATGACCAACTTCGATACCACGTTTAATCAAGATTGTACCTTGACCGTCTGGAGAAGGGTCACCTTCAACAACATTACGAAGGTCATAAACTTCGGTGTATTGTGCATCACGTTCCCAGTTTACACCTACAGCATGTTTATCGACTTGGTTTGCACCAGCAACAAAGTCTGAAAGTACAGACGCTGCACGGTCAACAATAACGGTAATGCCTTTTTCGGTTAAGCCTTGAGGGCCACAGAAACCAGCAGTTAAGCCTAAGTCAGCTAATTGTGCTTCAGTTGCAAAAGTTAATGGAGCAGCAATTAATGGGTGTTTTTCTGCTTTAATTTCATTCAGTTCATGGTCGCCACGTAGGAATAAGGCAACCACTGGTGCAGCTTTACCTTCTTCAGCAACACCTTGAACCAATAATGCTTTGACAGATTGAGTAGGGTCTGATTTAAGGAATTCAGAAACCTCAGCAATGGTTTTCTGATTTGGTGTATCAACAATCTCAAGTGCTTTAGTCGGAGCAGCACGTTCACCTACTAATACTGCTTCCGCCATTTCTACGTTAGCAGCATAATCTGACTCTGTAGAGAATGCGATGTCATCTTCGCCGCTAGACGCAAGGACGTGGAATTCGTGTGAACCCGAACCACCAATTGAACCTGTATCCGCTTGAACTGGACGGAAATTTAAACCTAAACGAGTGAAAATTTTGCAATAAGCTGCATACATCTTGTCATAGGTTTCTTGTAAAGAAGCTTGGTCAACATGGAAAGAATAGGCATCTTTCATGATGAATTCACGTGAACGCATCACACCGAAACGAGGGCGGATTTCGTCACGGAATTTGGTTTGTACTTGGTAGAAGTTTGCAGGCAATTGCTTATAGCTTTTCAATTCATTGCGAGCAAGATCTGTAATCACTTCTTCATGTGTAGGGCCAAGTACAAAGTCATTGTTATGACGGTCTTTAAAACGTAAAAGTTCTGGACCATATTGTACGAAACGACCTGATTCTTCCCATAAAGATGCGGGTTGAGTGACAGGCATCAGGACTTGAAGTGAACCAGCACGATCCATCTCTTCGCGGATAATCGCTTCAACTTTATTTAGTACGCGAACGCCCATCGGCAGCCAAGTGTATAAACCTGAAGCCAATTTACGAATCATCCCGGCACGAAGCATAAGCTGATGTGAAATAACTTCAGCATCGTTTGGGGTTTCTCTTAACGTTGCAAATAAAAAGCGACTCGCGCGCATGGAAACTGTCCTAAAAAATTAAGCGTTAAAGTGGAGAGTATACAATAAAAAATGAGGTGAACATTTTCCAAAGTCACCTCATTTTAGATTTTGTCATTATGACATGATTTTTTTGGCCTGACGTGCAAGGAAGTTTCGGAAATCATCCAAATAGGTAAAAATCACCGGCACAACCACAAGTGTTAGTAGGGTAGAGGTAATCACCCCGCCAATCACGGCATGTGCCATTGGTGCACTTTGTTCACCGCCTTCACCTAAACCAAGTGCAAGCGGAACCATACCCATCACCATTGCACTGGTAGTCATTAAAATAGGACGTAAACGGGTTTTACCTGCTTCAATAATCGCTTCATAACGATCTACACCATGGTCCATGGCTTTTTTAATAAAGTCGATGAGTAGAATTGCGTTCTTTGTCACCAAGCCCATGAGCATAATAATCCCGATAATGGAAAAGAGGTTCATGGTTGAATTAAATAAGAATAGGGCTAAGAAAACCCCAATCAATGATAAGGGTAATGAAGCCATAATAGCTGCAGGGTGAATGAAGCTATTAAATTGTGAACCCAAAACAATATAAATAAATACAATAGAGAGGGTAATCGCTGTCATTGCATAACCCGCAGACTCAGCCATATCTTTATTGGCACCTTGCGTGACAAAACTATAACCTGGTGGCAAGTCGAAGTTTTTCTCTATCTCATTGATTTCGGCACCAATATCACCCGCAGGACGTCCTGCTGTGTTGGCTTCAACCATCACTTCACGTGCCAGATCACGACGGTTAATTTGTGAAGCACCGAGAGTTTCTTCAAAGCTAGCCACACTTGCCAATGGAACCAAGATAGGTAAGCCTGCGGCATCGGTTTTTTGTGATGTGATGTACATGCTTTGAATGTCAGTTGGCAGACGACGCTGATCTTCAGTGAGTCTTAAATTTACATCATAGGTTTCGCCTTTATCATCCTTCCACGTTGTTACATTATCCCCCGCAAGAAGAGGGCGTAATACATTGGCGATTTGATTGACGGATAAACCTAAATCACTAGCTAAAACGCGATTGATATGTACACCTAAGGTCGGTTTAGGTTCTTTGAGTGAGCTTTCTAAGTCGACAATACCGTCGACTTTCGAAATTTCTTTCATGAAGCGGTCAGAAATGCGTTGTAACTCATCTAAGTCTGGTCCTTTAATCGAGATCATTACCGGCTTTTGGCCGCCCGATACTGTTTCATCAGCTGAGGCAATCGAGGTAATGGTAATACCTGCTACATGTTTTAAGCGGGTACGGAATTCATTATTGAGATCCGTTAAGGTTTGACTACGCTCCGTACGTGGTGAAACAGTGACACGAATGCTAGCATGGTTTTTACCCCGATCAGTGGCACTATTAATTGCACCATAAGTGGCTTTGACTTCTGGATGTTGGCGAATGATACGATCTACTTGCTTAAGCTTCGCCTGCGAATATTCAAGGGTTGCATCAACTGGTGTTTCAAATTTGATCCGAATTTCACCTTTGTCTGGTACGGGTACAAATTCAGTTCCGATCATTTTGGATAAACCTAATGCACCAAATAAAGACGCGACGGCGATTAAAAGGGTAATGAGCCTAAATTTTAAAGCAAGCTTGAGTAATTTTTCATAATGATGGCTTAGGTTGTCGAGCTTGCCCGAAATCCAGTTAAAAAAACGTTTGATTTTACCCGGCTTTTTATTTGGATCTTGGCGCTCTGCCCAGTGAGCAGACAACATGGGGTCAAGGGTGAAACTCACAAACATTGAAATCAGTACAGCGGTACTGACGGTTACACCAAATTGATAGAAGAAACGCCCAATAATACCGCCCATAAATGCCACAGGTAAAAATACAGCGACAATGGTCAATGTTGTGGCCAATACGGCTAAACCAATTTCTTTCGTGCCGTCGAGTGCAGCGGTGACATGGTCTTTGCCCATATCAGTATGGCGGACAATATTTTCACGAACCACAATGGCATCATCAATCAGGAGACCGATACTCAGTGAGAGAGCCAGTAGGGTCATCATATTGATGGTAAAACCAAAAATCCAAACAAAGGTGAGGGTACCTAGTAGCGAAATCGGTAGGGTTAAACCTGTAATGGCTGTCGAACGAAATGAGCCGAGAAATAACAATACTATGAGTACCGCAAGTACTGCACCTTCAATAATCGTACGTGCCACGTCTTTAATGCTGCCACGAATACCTTTTGAAGAATCAACCACAATTTCTGCGGTCGTGCCTTGCGGCAATTGCTTTTGGATTTTACTTAAGGTTTTACGGGTATTATCAACCACCTCAATCACATTAGAGTCTGAACTTCTAAGAATGTCGACAGCGACGGCTGTTTTACCATTCAGATAAGCACTCGACTCCATTTCAGCTTGGCTATCTTCTATTTCGGCAATTTGTTTGAGATAAATCGGCGCGCCATTTTTATTGGCAACCACTAAATCACCGAATGAGTTTGGGTGAATAACCCGAGATTTAATTTCGACCACCAATTCTGAGTTCTTTTGTTTTAAAGTCCCCCCCGGAACTTCAATATTTTCAGATTTTAGGGTGTTTATAACTTGGTCTATCCCAATCCCGAAACTTTGTAATTTTTGCGGATTTACTTGAATACGAATTTGACGCTGTGCATCACCCAATAAATTGACCGTACCGACACCGGGAACCGTTCTAAGCTGGGGCACAATCCGTTGATTCAGATAGGAACTCAAATCACGTAAAGACATGTCCTTCGATTCAAAAACAATCGACATAATCGCACTGGCAGTAGGGTCGTAGCGCTCTACAATCGGGTCATCAATTTCATCACGAAATTGTGCAGTTACTGGTGCAATTTTATCTCGAATATCTTGTGCAGCTACAGAGGACGAGACATCTAGATTAAATTCGACAATGACCGTGGATAAACCTTCACTGGACTGTGAAATGACTTGCTTAAGGCCTGAAATGGTATTGATCTGATCTTCAAGTTTCTTGGTGATTTCAGATTCGACAGACTCAGGAGAAGCACCCGGATAGTTGGTGTAGACAACAACAAAAGGGAAGTCGACATCAGGAAACTCTTCAACACCCATACGTTGCCAAGAAGCGAGTCCTAGCACCATCAGACAGAACATCATCATGATGGTGAAAACAGGATATTTCACACTAATTCGGGTTAACCACATAACAACTGTCCTGCCTTATTCTTTTAATTTTGGCTGATACTTACATCTTGTTTGATATCTGAATCATTAAATTTAATTCGGCTGATCAGATCGCTATTTTGTAAGCCCTGAACAATCGCGGTGTTATTGCTATAACTCTGATTCAAAATTTGTACAGGTACTTTGGCAATTTTATTTTGACGAATGACCCAGACATAAGGTTGGTCTTTTAGACTTTGAATGGTATCGAGTGGAATTTTTTGGCCTGAAATATTATCTGTACCTAAGATGTGACCTTCGACAAAAGCACCAATACTTAATGAAGTAATAGTTTCATTTGGGGCTGCAAAAAATTCAATTTGACGACTAGCCTGATCGGCAATCGGTGAAATTCGGCTGATTTGTGCTGTGAGTAAATTACTATTACCTTGGATGCTATATTCAATCTTTTGTCCAATTTTCAGTGCAGCTTGCTGATCACTTGGTAATTTAGCTTGAATTTCTAATTGGTCTGGATTGACGATTTCAAAAAGGGTTTGTCCGGCAGCAACTGTTTGTCCCGGTTCAACATCACGTTTGGTAATCACGCCTTGGATAGGGCTATAAATGGTGCCATCTTGATTGGCTTTTCGCGCAATATCGACATTGGCTTGTTGAGCACGAACATTTTCCAGTTGAGCTTGGTAATCGACACGACTTTGTTCAAACTCTACTTTGGAAATAAAGCCTTGATTTAGTAAACGCTGTTTGCGCTCCATCATCAGTTTGGCTTGATTGGCTTGAGCTTGTGTGGATGCGAGGTTCGCTTGTGATTGAGCAAGACGTGCTGCGTTGTCTTGATTATTTAAATGCACCAACACTTGGCCTTTGCTGACACGTTGTCCGACCTCTGCATTCACATTGGTTGCAGTCGCAGTGACTTGGGCTTGAATACTGCTCTGATTGACTGCCCGAATGGTGCCTGTAAAGGCTGTTTTTGAAATGGCGTTGCCTTGTTCGATCGTCACCAGATCTTGTTGAATCAATTCAATCTTATTTTCTGGTTTTACACTTTGCTGCGGATCTTCTTTTTGACATGCAGCCAAAGTCAGGCTTATGCAAAGCAGGCTAAGCTTTAAAAAAGGGGATGATTGCTGTGCAGATTGCATAATGGTCCTTATATCAGCGGTCTACAAAAGCAATTGAATAACAAGTTTATTCCATCGCTTTTAAACGCGTAATAATTCTGTCGTATTCAGCTTCTGTATTTCGATAGCGAGTTTGTAACGATTGAATGTATTCTTTTTTCGCTACCATATTTTTTTGATTATTATCCAACATTGTTTTTAATTTTGCCGGAACGGTTTCACCTTTTCGAAAATGTTCACGTTCTTGGCGAACAAATAATACACGATCATTTTGTAATTGTTTTAATTGTTCTTGTTCAAACACGATCTGTTTACGTATACCAGTCAGTGCATCACGCTTTTTAATGGCCGCAGTTCGGCTATTGGTATAGGCTTTTTTAAGTTTGATATCTGAAGCTTGCTGACGTGCTTGGGCAGCACGCTGAGGAGCTTGTCTAACGTCCGCTTCAGCATTGTAGGGGCGGTTACGTTTAATCACTTGCATATTTTGATCAAGTGCTTCATAACCATAGCGGATGTGATTTGGTGTCACATTGGTACTGATGTTTGCTATGCCTTTACTGTCATAGTAACGATACCAAGTCGCCTTTTGTGGTTGCTGCGTATTGGTTGGTGCAGCAAATAAAAGCGGGGTATAAGCCACTAAACAAGTCGTCAGAATGACTTTTTTTGAGAAATGTTTAAGGCCAATCAAGTGAATTTTTTTTGTAAACGGACTCAACCTTGTACTCCCCAGTTTAAAGTTGACTAAATTACTTATTTTAAAGTAATAATCTTGCTATAATATGCTTAATTAAGACAATTAAATACTATTCCAAGTTAAAAAAAAATCGTTGGTCATCGGAAAGTGTGAAGCAGTTAATAAAAACAAGAAATCTTGTGTGTTTGCGCAGAAAATGTTCATTGAAAACGCAAGTAAAGATATGTTAAAAATGTTCACAACTTGTAAATAATAATGCTGCTAACTTAATTGTTTGTACATCCTCAATGGGTAGGGTCAATAAATGGACGATAAATTCCAAAATCTAAAAGTCATGGTAATTGATGATTCAAAAACCATTCGTCGTACGGCCGAAACGCTGCTTCAGCGTGAAGGATGTGAAGTAGTCACTGCTGTAGATGGTTTTGAAGCACTTTCAAAAATTGCAGATGCGAATCCAGATATCGTATTTGTCGATATTATGATGCCACGTCTAGATGGCTATCAAACTTGTGCCCTGATTAAAAACTCTCAAAATTATCAAAATATTCCTGTGATTATGCTTTCAAGTAAAGATGGTTTATTTGATCAGGCGAAGGGTCGTGTTGTAGGTTCTGATGAATACTTAACGAAGCCATTCAGTAAAGATGAATTGCTGAATGCAATCCGTAATCACGTTACAGCTTAATTAGATTTTTTATTTTTTGGGGAAAAAGCATGGCACGTATCCTAATCGTTGATGATTCACCAACAGAAACATTCCGTTTTAAAGAAATTTTAGGTAAACACGGTTTTGAAGTGATTGAAGCTTCAAATGGGGCAGATGGGGTGACAATGGCTCAAGCTGAGTTACCAGACTTGGTCTTAATGGATGTGGTAATGCCGGGTGTGAATGGATTCCAAGCAACACGTCAAATTGCACGTGGTGCGACCACCAAACATATCCCAATTGTCATTGTAAGTACCAAAGATCAGGCAACTGACCGTGTTTGGGGTAAACGCCAAGGTGCTTCTGATTATCTGACTAAACCTGTAGACGAAAAACAATTAATTGATGTGATTAAGCAACACCTCAATGCAGGATAAAGCTCTATGGCAGCAAATGGATTTATCGAATTACTTCGAATCGCAAAACGAGGAAACAAAAACTACGTTTCCACTGAAAATGAAGTAAACCGATGGTCAGGCATTGCTTTTGAGATGATGGGGCAATATTACGTTGCTCCTTTAGGTGAAGTAGCTGAAGTGATCTACCCACCAAAATATACGCCAGTTCCCAACACCCAACCTTGGGTGATGGGACTAGCCAATATTCGGGGACGCTTACTTTCTTTGTCTGACCTAGCACAATATATAACCGGTCATCGAAGTAGTTTTTCACCCACTCAAAAAGTTTTATGTATTAGTCATAATGACCATTATGTCGGTTTGGTAGTCGATCAAGTTTTGGGTATTCAACACTTTAATAAGAAAAGTTATTTTTCTAAACATAATGAGTTGGATCGAAATTTACAGGAATATTGTCAGGGGTATTTCCACCAGCATAACCAGCAGTGGAATGTATTTCTCTTCAGTCGTTTACTGCAAAATCCAAAATACATGAACGCATCTATAAAATTTATAAATTAATTGTCGCGCACGAACGAAAGAAGGCGTAATCGGGGAGAAGCTGAATGGGCTTTAAACTTAAAAAGAAAAATACGGGTGAAAGCACCAGTGGTCGTAAAGGCGGTAATGCTTTTCTGGCAAAACTGCAATCACAGACAGATCAATTATCTCGAGTTTTTGGTGATAGTGAAAAATCCAAACCATTTATTTATGGTGCGATTGGTTCATTAGTACTGGCAACGATCATTTTATTATACCTATTCTATAGCGTTCCTCGCGGTAACCAATTAACGCAAAGTTTGGGTGAACTCCGTCTTCTTTCGCAAACAATTTCGCGTCAAGCAACTGAGGCAACTGCTTCAGGTACTGAAGATGCAATGAAAAAATTAATTGCTTCTCAAGATTCGTTCAAAGAAAACTTAGAAACTGTAAAAGATATTCATGCAAATACCGATGCGCTGAAATCTGTAGATACGCAGTGGGCTGAAGTTTCAAAAAGTATTGACTTGATTACTTCGCAACAAAAAATCATTAACAAGTTATATGACACGAACATCGCGATTGGTGAAACCATTCCAGGGATTCAGGCGGAATATAACTTGATGGTCGACCAAATGGCACGTCAAGACATGCCTTCGAACCAGGTGGTGATTGCGAAAAACCAGGTATTCATTGCAGAACGTATTTTACGTTCGATCAGTTCGGTGCTTTCAGGTTCTGATAGCTCACGTGAGTCTGCAGATGACTTCAGTGCCGATACGGAAACCTTCGGTTTGTACTTAAATGCTCAATTGGACGGTAGTGCAGAGCTCGGTGTACAGCGTATTGAAAGCCCTGAATTACGTGAATCACTTGAAGGTATTAAAGCTGAATATGATGACGTATTAAAATCAGCTTCAGCGACGATTTTGAAAAACTCAACGCAAATTGTGAACGTACGTAAAGCATCTTCACAAATTTTTGCTGAGTCAGACAATTTGTTGGGTAATTTAAATCAATTGTCTTCTAACACTGGTCTGAAAACCATTTTACCTGCGGTACTGTTGATTCTTGCATTAACAGCCTTCTTGATCTGTGTATTCAAACTTCTTTCTTTACGTGGTCAATCGGATAAATTCCGTGTAACCCGTCTTCAAGAAGAATATGACCGTAACCAGAACGCGATTTTACGTTTACTCGATGAAATTGCCGATCTTGCAGACGGTGACTTGCGTTCGTATGCGACGGTATCTGAAGACTTTACCGGTGCGATTGCCGACTCGATTAACTTCGCAATCGACCAATTACGTGACCTTGTATCGCGTATTACAGAAACTTCTCAAGAAGTTGCACAATATACGGCGAATACGCAGGGTATTACCAACCAGCTTGCAGAAGCATCTGAGCATCAGGCGCAAGAGATTGCTGGTGCATCTGCCGCGATTAACGAAATGGCAATGTCGATTGACCAAGTATCTTCGAACGCTGAAGAATCAGCTGTCGTAGCAGAACGTTCAGTACAAATTGCTGCAAACGGTGCAGATGTTGTAAACCGTTCAATTGAAGGTATGGACACGATTCGTGAGCAGATTCAAGAAACTTCAAAACGTATTAAACGTTTGGGTGAGTCTTCTCAAGAGATTGGTAACATTGTCGCACTGATTAACGATATTGCCGACCAAACGAACATCTTGGCATTAAACGCAGCAATTCAGGCGTCGATGGCGGGTGAAGCAGGTCGTGGTTTCGCCGTGGTAGCGGATGAGGTACAACGTCTTGCGGAACGTTCAGCGTCTGCAACCAAACAGATTGAAGGCTTGGTAAAAACCATTCAAACGGATACTAACGAAGCCGTAATTTCAATGGAACAAACGACTTCGGAAGTTGTACGTGGTGCGAACTTGTCTAAGGATGCCGGCGTAGCACTGGATGAAATTCAGTCTGTATCGGGTAACTTGGCGAAACTGATTGCAAACATTTCGGATGCTGCAAAACTTCAGTCTGCTTCAGCAGGTCATATTGCGACAACGATGAACGTTGTACAAGAAATTACCTCGCAAACCACCAGTGCAACATTTGATACTGCACGTTCGGTATCTGAATTGGCGAACATGGCTGAATCATTACGTGAATCTGTATCTGACTTTAAACTCCCAGAGTAAGTCAGGCGCAAACCTGCAGTACCTTAGCTACGGTTAGGGTACTGCACCGATTACAGATAACACATCGATAAGGTGAACTTAACGTCACAGTTAAGTCTTAGGTGATGGTTACAATTAAGTTTGAGCAACCTTCTTGGTGGCAAAACATAAGAAGCCTTAGCTATGAAAGAAATATTAAAAAATTTAGTTGAAACAACTACGCTTCCTGAAGATAGTTATCTTGATCAAGATGCAGAAATTTTAGAGATTTTTGTTGAAGAAATAGAAGAAATCTTTGAAGAACTGGCGGGTTTATTTACAACTTGGTTGGAAAATCCACAAGATAAAGACACTTTAACGACGATTCGTCGTCATTTCCATACCCTGAAAGGTTCAGGTCGTATGGTCGGGGCAAAATCGGCGGGTGAAACTGCATGGGCAGTTGAAGATACACTGAATCGTGTCATTGCGGGTTCAGTACAGTTAACGCCGACAGTTCAAAAGTTTGCACAAACAGTTTTAAATGTTTATCAATATAAGCTCTATCCACGGTTTAAAAATGTTGCCGAATTGGATGTAGACTTACGTCCATTGGTTTTAATGGGGCAACAATTACAACAAAATATCAGCCTTGAGCCTGCACTCGAAGAATTATTAAAACTGGCAGATCAATTAAAATCTGAAGATGGTGTCACTGGTTTAGAACTGACTGATGTTGAAGCTACAGCACCTGTAGAAGTGCTTGAAAACACGATTGATGCGGTTGTTGAATCAGAACCTGCTCCTGAACAAGTGGATGCAGATGCATCACTGGTCGAAGAGACAGTGAGCATTTTTATTGAAGAAGCTGAAGAACATCTACAAACGATTGATCAGTTCCTCCAATCTGATGACAGTAAATCACAAGATTATAATGGTTTGATTCGCGCGCTACACACCTTGCGTGGTAGTTCGTCGATGGCGCGAATCGAAGAGATTTTTGAAGCCAGTTCAAAAGTTGAAAACTTATTCAAAACCTTATTGCAAGACGAAATCGTATCGAGCTCGAAAGAAACTGCTTTATTGATTCAATATGCTGAATTTGTTCGTGATTATTTACACGTGCTGCGTTCAGGAGATAAGGCAAATCTTGCATCTATTTATGAAACCTTCAAAGCTGCTTGGGATGATTATGGTTTTGCTAGCCAAGATCAATTGGCGCCTGAAGATAATCCACAAGGTTTGGTTTCTAAACTAATCGAATTAAATATTGATCAGTTATTGGATGCTGAATTTGAGTTTGATAAACGTGCCCGTGCTGAATTCCCAGACTATATTCAACAACTCAGTCAACAAGCTTTAGAATTGATCAAACATACGGATAATCGTGCGTCTGTTGGAATCCATGATTTCACAACTCAACTGCGTGCAGCATATCAGTCTTTAGTTGAAAAGCCTGAATTACTCCATGCTGATTATGGTTATGAGTTATTTGCGCAAGCACATCAAGAGTTTATTCACTTATTTGACACTTTAGCTGCAGGTCAGCGTGTAGTGTTAAGTGAAGAGGTTCAGCGTTTCTTAAATGAGCTGACTGCATTTGTTCAACAAGACATTGAAGCAGTTGCAGCGACGACAACACCAGAAGCCCATGTAGTTGCTGAACCTGTTGCCACAGTAGAAGATAAAGCCGCTGTTGCAAATACAACAGCAGTAGACTTTGCACAATTAAGTCAGCGTATTCAACTTGATCATCAACAGATGCAAGCGGCGAATGCGAATAATGACTTTGATGAAGATCTTTTAGGGATCTTTATTGAAGAGGCAGAAGAATTATTGGTGGGGATTGATCAAGACCTCAGTACTTGGACACGTGATCAGACCAATACTTCAGCTTTGAATAATTTAATGCGCTATTTGCATACCCTAAAAGGTGGCGCAAATATGATTGCCGCGTCTCATGTGGGTTTAATTTCGCATGAATTGGAATCGATTTATGAGCGTATTATTCGTCAGCAAATTTCGATTACGCCTGCGTTAATTCAAATTATTCGCTTGGTACAGGATGATATTTCAGATCGTATTCAAACCATTCGTGACCAAGGGATCGACTACCCAGCGAATAATGTGCTCGATATTCTCAAGAATATTCAGTCAATTGTGGCAGGAGAGCGTTCAGAACCTGTTGCATTGGCTTCGGCCCCTATTTCTGCTGAAACTGAACAAACAGCAGTAGAACCAGATGTATCGGTGTCAGAGCCGATGGATGTTGCTGAAGACACAGCAGAAGCAGTGGTTGAAGCTCAAACGAATGCTCACACTGAGTCTGCTGTTGAACATCTTGAACATGCGGTTGCTAAACATGTTGAGTATCCAGATGACGATCTACGTTCTGTCATGGAAGAAACCTTCCTTGAAGAGTCCGAGGAAATTCTTGAACAAGCCGTTCAATTATTAAATCAATGGACTGAACAACGTAGTGACCGTAACGTATTGCTTCAATTACAACGTGCTGCCCACAGTATTAAGGGTGGTGCGCGTATGGTTGAAAATGAACCTGTTGCCGCAATTGCGTATCAACTTGAGACGACGTTTGAGCATTTCGCGGTTCATCATTTCAACTCAAATGCATATGACGGCTTGCTCAAAACGACGTTAGCATGGTTAAAAGAAGCAATCTTCAACCACGACTATAGTAATTTTGACAGCATTAAATTGAGCTTAGAGTCCATTCAATATGTGGATGTTACGGTTCAACTGCCAAACCGTGTTGCAGAATTAGAACAAGGTATTGTTAGCAAAGGCTTTGAATTTATTCAAGGTGATGGTGTTGAACCGCCATCGATGTTGGGTGAATGGTCTGAAGCCAATTCTTCTGATAACAGTAATGAGATGATTCGGATCTCGGCTGATCTCGTCGAGAAGATGATTGACTTATCAGGCGAAAACTCGATTAACCGTTCACGTATTGAAATGGACTTAGGTCAGCTAGGCAATACCTTGAATGAAATGGAGTTGGCGATTAAGCGACTTGCTGACCAGTTACGTCGAATGGATGGTGAGCTTGAGTCACAAATTATTGCCAAACATGGTTCTGAAAATTCACGCTATGCGGATTTCGACCCATTGGAGATGGACCAATATTCATCGATTAACCAATTGTCAAAATCTCTAGCCGAATCTGCGTCGGATTTGGTTGACTTCAAGAGTACTTTGGCAGAAAAAATCCGTGATGCAGAAGGTTTGTTATTACAACAATCACGTATTCAGTCAGAAATTCAAGAAAGTCTGATGCGTACCCGTTTGGTGCCATTTGATCGTTTGTTACCACGTTTACAACGTATTGTGCGTCAAACCTCTTCGACCTTGAACCGTCCTGCAGAATTGATTGTTCAAAATACAGAAGGTGAATTGGACCGTACGATCTTAGAGCGTTTGGTGACACCATTTGAACATATGCTGCGTAATGCGGTCGACCATGGTTTAGAAGATACTGCTGACCGTTTGGCTTTAAAAAAGCCAGAAGTAGGTAGCATCGTCTTGAACATTAGTCGTCAGGGTACTGATGTACTGGTGTCTTTCAGTGATGATGGTAAAGGGATTGATGAAACCAAAATTAAAGACAAAGCCTTAAAACTTGGTTTAATCAAAGCGGATCAGTTCCTCGATAAACAAGAAATCTTGCAATTGATCTTCCATCCAGGTTTCTCAACGGCACAATCGGTAACGCAAATTTCGGGTCGTGGTGTTGGTCTGGATGTGGTGCAAAGTGAAATTAAAGCCTTGGGTGGTCATGTTTCCGTTGAGTCTGAGTTAGGTAAAGGGACGACCTTTACCATTCGTGTACCAACCACAGTAGCGGTCAGCGATGCCTTGATGGTGAAAGCGGGCGATCAGCAATATGCGATTTCATTAGCGCAAATTGAACGTATTGTCCGTATTGCACCTACGGCACTCGAAACTTACTTCAATAGTAAGGATGACGTGTTTAAAATTGACAACACCAATTACAAACTACGGTATTTATCAGAGTTTGTGGGTAATCAGCCAATTCCACGTTTAAATAATGTCGGTCATTCATTGCCTGTACTTCTAATTAAAGGCAACAGTGGTCAAACCATTGCTTTATTGGTCGATCAGCTGGTGGGTTCACGTTCTCAAATTGTGGTGAAACCAATTGGTCAACAATTTACCAGTGTGGCCGCGATTGCAGGTGCCACGATTCTAGGTGATGGTCATGTATGTTTGATTTTGGATGGGCAAAATATTGCACGTCAAATTCAAACTACGCAGCGTGTTAAACATTCAGCTGAACAGCGTGATTTGGGCCGTCAAGCCAATGCGCGTCGTTTAGTGATGATTGTCGATGACTCGGTAACTGTACGTAAAGTGACTTCACGCTTACTTGAACGTCAAGGTTATGACATTGTGACAGCGAAAGATGGTGTAGATGCAATTGAGCAGCTTGAAAATGTCCGTCCAGACTTGATGCTACTTGATATTGAGATGCCACGTATGGATGGTTTCGAAGTGACAAACTTAGTTCGTCACCATGACATTCACCGTGACCTGCCAATCATTATGATTACATCACGTACAGGTGAAAAACATCGTGAGCGTGCATTTAGCTTAGGTGTGACTCACTATATGGGTAAACCATTCCAAGAAGCTGAATTGCTTGCCAATATTGAAGCTTTAATTGCAGAAAAGCAGGGGTAATCTATGATCCAAAATACTGTTTCTCAGATTGTCAGCGATAAAATTGATCAACAGGAACTGCAACATCTTATTACGGTTTCTACTGGTTTTATCGATGCGTATATCATTGATTGTCATGGTAAAGAGCCAATGTTGTTGCCACAAAATATTGTGCTTTCAGCGCTCGATAGTGCAACCAAGGTTCCTTTTGTTGAATGGCATGAATTGAAATTGCCTGTTTTCTCGGTCAATGATCCTGCAAAAAATCAGGGCGTGGCTTTGGTGATTGAAGGCGATGATGTTGGACAGCGTTTTGCACTGATGTGTAATGAAATGCCGAAAACCATTCGTCTGCGTATTTCTGAAGTGGTTGATGAAGAAAAAACCGTGAAAGACGCCAATATTTTCCAATATGTACGCCTGGCCGATCAGGTATTTCATATTCCAAATTTAGCCAATATTCAAAACAGCATTGGGCTTCAAGTGGCTTAGTATTTGTAAAAGCGAGATATAAAAAAGGAACTCAATGGAGTTCCTTTTTTTTGACTATGTGGGGAATATTTAAGCCAACAGGTTTTCTAAAATCTTTTCGTAAATTTCAGAAAGTGGCTCCAACTCTGCCACATTGACGTGTTCATTGATTTGGTGAATCGTAGCATTTAAAACACCCAATTCAAGCACCTGTGCACCTGTAGGCGCAATGAATCGACCATCAGAAGTACCACCACTGGTCGAAAGTTCTGTTTCTGTCCCAGTAACATCTCGAATGGCATCACGTGCGGCATTTACTAACTCACCGACTGGGGTTAGGAATGGCAAACCAGATAACGTCCAAGAGATGTCATATTCAACGCCATGACGATCTAGAATTTCCAAGGTACGTGCTTTGAGTTCATCTGCCGTTACTTCAGTTGAATAACGGAAGTTAAAGAGTAAATTCATCGTGCCCGGAACAACGTTGGTTGCACCTGTACCCGCATTGATATTGGAAATCTGGAACGACGTTGCAGGGAAGTATTCATTACCATTGTCCCACACGGTATCGCAAAGTTCAGCCAGTGCTTTTGAAGCAGTATGGATTGGATTGATTGCTAGATGTGGGTAAGCAACGTGCCCTTGTTTACCTTTAACGGTTAAATTGGCATTTAGTGAACCACGACGACCATTTTTAACAATATCGCCAAGTGTGTTGGTGCTAGATGGTTCACCTACCAAACACCAAGTCATTTTTTCATTACGCGCTTCTAAAGTTTCAACAACTTTGACTGTCCCGTTGATCGAAGGGCCTTCTTCGTCAGAGGTAATGAGAAATGCAATAGAACCTTTATGATTTGGATGTTTCGCAACAAAACGTTCTGAAGCGACAACCATAGCCGCCAACGCGGTTTTCATATCAGCGCTGCCACGACCATATAGTTTTCCGTCGCGAATTTCAGGAAGAAATGGGTCAGAACCCCATGCATCCAAGTTACCCGTAGGTACCACATCAGTATGACCTGCAAAGCAAAATACTGGTGCTTCAGTCCCTTTACGTGCCCAAAGATTATCTACATCATCAAAACGCATATTTTCAATGTTAAAGCCAATCTTGGCTAAACGATCCGCCATAATGTTCTGGCAGGTATGGTCAATCGGTGTCACCGACGGTTGGCGAAGTAGTTCTAGGCTGAGATCAAGAGTTGCTGTTGAGGTCATGCTAAATACAGAAGTCAAAAATGTCGCAATATAATAGGCGAATCAACAAGCGAAGGGAAATTTAGAGCTAAAAAAACCCTATTAAAAAATAGGGCTCTTTTATAAATTCTTGGGAAAGAAATTAATTGCGGCGAATTTCTTCCGAAGTTTTCTCAGCAGTATTGGTTACCGCATCTCCAGCTTTAGATACGTCTTTACCAACACCTTTTACTGTATTACAACCTGTCAGTACAAAAGCAACCATAAGTGATGCAGCTAAAATTTTTTTCATTGACTGTATTCTCCATTATGAAAGAATAATTTTTAGAGGAATAAATTATTCTGATGTGAGATTTAGATTAAAAAATAGCCGTATCAAACAGTAGGTGGTTTTTACGGTGGTTGAGTAAATAAATGTAAATTTCTACTAAATGGTGCATTGAGTCCTAAATCGTTTGCGGCAAAACCAAGCGTGGCTGTCTATACATATAATAGCTTTCCTCACTGTCTTTTTTATATAAACCATCTGTCCACCAATGTGCGGTTGCACTTGTCGGTTGCTGCTGTACGCAGATCCATTCATGTCGTTGTAGGCGATAATAACCTTGACTTGTGGACGGAATGACATGTCCCCATTGACCTATTCTGCGTGCTGGATTGACCCAGTTTGGTAATGTGCTGGTACGCTGAATAGGTAAATATAATTGGCCCTTTAAAACGCAATAGCGCTGTTGAATTTGCTGCCCAAGTGCTTCATCAAATTGGAATTGTTTTTGGGTAAAATGATTGAGCTTTCGAGCCAAAGTATCACTACGATTTAAGCCATACCAGTAGGGTAATTGAAAATCACGCTCGGCTAGATAATATTTTAAAGCCACTTCCCAATGTTCAATTTCACCACTTTCAGTATTTTTTAAAACAAAATCCAGTTCACCTACTGTACGAGGGCCGTCAATTTTTTGAATGCTATGTCCGAGTAACTGGTAGGGATGGTATGGGTGATCGAGAAGCCAAAACCATATAAACATTTCGAAACGTAAACCAAGGCGAGTACTTTTTAATTTTTGTAAAAACTCTACTAATTCACTTGGGTGATGTTCGAGTTGTTTTAAACGAGGAAGGTAGGCTTCAAAATGTTTATGCCAAAGCTCGCTTGGATGAAAATGAAAGGGATAGCGGATTTCGAGTTCATTGGGAATTTGCTGCAGAATATTTGGGCTAGCAATACAGAAAGCCAATTGGCGAACTAAGGGCTGTTTAAATTGCAACCATGGCTCAAAATAAGACGACGTTGTCGGGGCTACAGCCATATTGAAACCTTTCGAATAATGCAGAATAACAACGGATAATTGTTAAAAACATCTTATACTACCTGAATTGAAAGTTCAGGGTAGCGGTATGAAGACGTTGTTTTGGCGAAGCTTAGTGGTTGTCTTTGTCATTTTAGGCTTTATAGGGGCTTTATTGCCGGGAATGCCCACGACAGTCTTCTTAATATTAGCGGCATGGGCAGCTTCAAAAGGCTGGCCACAAATGGATGCTTGGTTGTTGAATCACCCTAAATATGGGCCAACCTTACGCGCTTGGCGCGAAAATGGCACCGTCCCCCGCAAAGCAAAATGGTTTGCATCGATCATGATGTTTGTGAGTGGTCTGATTATGCTTTTTACTTCTGCACCGATTGCCGTCAAAATTTTCACTGACTTAACCATGTTGATTGTTGGCATTTGGTTATGGACACGACCTGAGCCAAATCAGATGCGGACTATTGAACAATCGCCGCAGACTAAACAAGAAGATAAAGATAAGCAGAAAGAGCAAAAGCATGTCTAAATATACCCAAGATCAAGCAGATATCCTGATTAACTTGAAAGATCAAACTTTAACTTTGCCGAAACTGAATAAGTTTTACCTCATTTCATCGGGTAAAAATGGCATTGGTGAGCAGGAAAATAGTGGCAAGACGCCACGAGGCTGGCATCAAGTGGCTGAAAAGTTTGGTGGACAACAACCTCAAAATGCAGTTTTTAAAGCACGTCAGTGGACCGGAGAGGTTTACGACGAGCAACTTGCTGCATCACACCCTGATCGGGATTGGATTTTATCTCGAATATTATGGCTCAGTGGTTTAGAACCCGGCTTTAATGCAGGTGAGGGCTGTGATACTTATAAACGTTATATTTATATTCATGGCACACCAGATCGCGAGCCTATGGGTATACCGATGTCACATGGTTGTATTCGCATGCGAAACAGCGATGTTGTAGAACTTTATCAATTGATTCCATTAAATGCGCTGGTTTACATCACTGAACATTGAACACGTCGTTAAAAGCACAAGCCATGAAAGCCGAAGTTCATGACATCAAACCATGGTTTGAAGAATTAAAGTGAGTTTGAAAGGCGTTTTTTGTCAGAAGTAATACACGCAAACTAACAGAAAATCGTGTTTGAATGTATCTTGTACACTGTGGTGCTTTAGAATGTAGTGTATGTGATGAATTAATCGTCGGTTCGCTGAATGATTAGTTATGAGTCCACGCGAAAAACTGTTTTTTATGTGAATGATGCAGAATATAAGTCATATTTTTAGTAATAAATTTACAGGTTTATAGCTAAAAAATGTTCAAAAATACTGATTTTTCCGCAATATAACTTATTTTTTAATCACTCAAACAGAAAAAGTGGAAAAGAGTTAGAAAAGCGTTTGACAGACCGTGAGGATTCTCTATAATGCACCTCATCAAACGATGAACATGTTTTGAAAAGGGCGCTTAGCTCAGTTGGTAGAGCGTCTGCCTTACAAGCAGAATGTCGGCGGTTCGATCCCGTCAGCGCCCACCAAACCTTTTCAGTGTTAAGGTATTTAGAGTGCAGCGGTAGTTCAGTTGGTTAGAATACCGGCCTGTCACGCCGGGGGTCGCGGGTTCGAGTCCCGTCCGCTGCGCCACTTTAAATCTTAATTCGTTTGAACCACAATAGCGACATTATGTAAGTGCAGCGGTAGTTCAGTTGGTTAGAATACCGGCCTGTCACGCCGGGGGTCGCGGGTTCGAGTCCCGTCCGCTGCGCCATTTACATGATAGACCTTTTGAGGGCGCTTAGCTCAGTTGGTAGAGCGTCTGCCTTACAAGCAGAATGTCGGCGGTTCGATCCCGTCAGCGCCCACCATATTTTTTGCGATGCAGCGGTAGTTCAGTTGGTTAGAATACCGGCCTGTCACGCCGGGGGTCGCGGGTTCGAGTCCCGTCCGCTGCGCCATTTCAAAGAATATAATTGTTGTACCCTTTAAGGGCGCTTAGCTCAGTTGGTAGAGCGTCTGCCTTACAAGCAGAATGTCGGCGGTTCGATCCCGTCAGCGCCCACCATATCTTTTAAGATATAGGTTGTGTTTCGAAAGAAACTACGTGATGCAGCGGTAGTTCAGTTGGTTAGAATACCGGCCTGTCACGCCGGGGGTCGCGGGTTCGAGTCCCGTCCGCTGCGCCATTTATCTTAAAAATCTCTGTTCAAGAGAATGCCTTTAGAAAAATCTTTGATTTTTCTCTTGCGCTCAGACAAGGCTTCGCTTTGTTACTCTTCGCTCAGGGCGCTTAGCTCAGTTGGTAGAGCGTCTGCCTTACAAGCAGAATGTCGGCGGTTCGATCCCGTCAGCGCCCACCATATTCTTCTATAGAAACTTCTTTATCCAAAAGCTTGCCTAAATTTTCTGATTTACATAGAATCCGCTCTATAATAATTTTAATATTGTATGTGATCTATGAGAAATCCATATCAGCGCAAGGCAGCGTCTAAAACTCAAACTACAAATTACAATCCTCAACAAACCTATAAACAATTTATTGAAAATATGGTCGCTCAAGGTGGCGTGATTGCGTTATATCAAGATGGTTGGGCACTTTGCGCGACACCTACAGGTCAACGTTCATTCGCCATTTGGCAAAACCGTGGTTTGGCACGTTTATTAATTAAAGACAATTGGTCCAATTATGAAATTCAGGAAATTTCATTAAAAGACTTTATCGAAAAAGTCATTCCGTTTTTACGCAGCGAGAGCACTACAGTATCTTTAGATTTAACCCCAGAAGGACAAAATATTTTGGTTGCACCTGAAAAGATGCTGTTAGATATTAAAAATTATTTATATCAAGTTTATCAACAGCGCCCAGAAATCTTTGAAAACCTTAAAATTCCTTTGCCACGTAGCATTCGTTTAAATTAATTGTTTATTTACAGCATAAAAAAGCCCTTGTTCATTGGTCGAACAAGGGCTTTTTTAATATTCATTGAGTACAAAACCACTCAAAAAAGCAAAATATTCACGTAGCCAAGAGTTGTAGCGGATGTACAGCGGTGTAGGTGCTGCAATGGTATACACCTGTGTATAACCTAACTTTCGTGCAATTGCTTTTGCACGTGGGAGATGAAAGTCACTACTGGCAATTGCAATGGGGGCATCAAGAGAAATCTGATGTTGTTTTAAAATCATTTTACTGTTGATCAGGTTGAGTTCTGTACTGGTACTTTTACTTTCTTCATATATGCCTGCCGCTGAAATGTCATAGTGTTGAAGTAAATAGCGTTTCATGACGGAAGATTCGGTCATTTTTTCATTAAAGCCTAAACCACCGGTCATGATCACAATAGTATTGGGTTGTTGCAAGGCATACGGTGCTGCGGCATCGAGACGCGCCTTTAAGGTCGGAGAGGGTTGACCATTTTCAATACCACTACCCAAAACGATGATGGCTTGGACGGAAGTAAATGGCTTGGATTGCTGGCTATTGAAGTGTAAATACGCAAAAAACAGTAAAAGGCTCAATAGCCAAAGCCAAAACAACCACCATGTAGCACGCCAGAGCCTTTTGAGTTTAGGGTATTGATCTAAAATATTGTGGATTTGGGTTGAAAATAGTCCCGATAAAAGAAAAATACACCCAATGACTAAGGGTAAAAGGATTCCTAAATGAATTTTATCTAATGTAAGCAGCCAAATGGCATCTACGCAGAGCAGCAAGCCTACACAAAGCAGTAGTATTCTTTTCATGCAAAAAATTAAAGCAGTATTCGTATTTGGCCTAAGTATAGCGTGAAAAAAACCAGACACGAGGTCTGGTTTTTAGTTGGGACTATTTATGAGTAAACATCTTATTAATAAACATCACGGCGGTAGCGCCCAGCTTGACGCAGTTCAGCAACAACGTCTTCACCTAATATATCAATCAGTGCGTGGTCAACGTCCGTTGCCATACCGTTGATACTACCGCAAACGTAGATCACGGCACCTTGTTCTACCCATGATTTTAATAAGGTCGCATGGTCACGTAGCTCATGATGCACATAGCGTTTCTCCGCTTGATCACGAGAGAAGGTGAGGTCTATGCGTTGAACTAAGCCTGTGTTTTGCCATGCTTCAATGATGTCTTGATAGAAGAAATCATGTGCGCGTTGACGCTCACCAAAAATCAGCCAGTTTTGCGTATAGCCTTGACGAACGCGTGCATGTAAAAGACTGAGTAAACCTGCAATACCTGTACCGTTACCAATACAAATCACAGGACGATTATCTGCAATCAAATGGAATGATTCATTAGTGCGAATACGCAGTTGTAGTGTGCTATTAATCGCTGCATGTTGTGTTAACCACCCTGAGCCTAAGCCAAGTTCACCCTCTGCATTGGATTGCTGACGCACCACTAAGCGTAATACTTGCTGACTTGGAATACTGGCAATCGAGTATTCACGAGTTGGAAGCGGTGGAAGCTGTTCAAGCAAATGATCAAGGTTGGCAAATGGTTCGACATCCGTATTTAGGTTACGATCCCATAATGCATCTTCAATGCGTTGCTGAGTAGAATCAACCACTTGCTGACTCTGAATCTGGTACTTTTGCATGAAGTTTGCAATACGTTCAGCACTATTACCCGGCTGAATCTCTGCAATATCACCCGCTTGCCAGTTGGCTTCATGTTGCGGTTTTAACTCAATATTAAATGCAGGTGCACCTAAACTGTTCGGGTTGAGTAGATCACGTTTGGTCAATGTCCATGCATCAAAAGTTTTTTCAATTTGCATGTGCTGAAGTTCAAGTTTAGTCGCTTTGGCTAAAGCACTATTCCATGCTTGAATGGCTTGGGTGTCGCCATTATTGACTTCAATCGTGTTAAACAGGGGCTTCGCAGCATTACTCTGCATCCAACGATGAATCGCATGACCAAAGCTACAGAAAGTATCAGGATATTCTTTAGAACCTAAAGCTAATACGGCAAACTGAACATGACTCAAATCGAGGCCTTGTGCCATCAGTTTACGTTCAAAGCTTGAAGCAAGGTCAGGTGCTTCCCCAGTGCCATAGGTACTTGCAACAAATAAAACCTGAGCGGCTTGCGTTAAGTCATCTGCTGAAAGTTGCTGAACAGCTTTCACTGTGACAGGCTGACGAGCCTCTTGTAAGCTTGTTGCTGTACGCCATGCCAATTGTTCAGACTGACCTGTTTGTGATGCATAGCAAATTAACCAAGGCTGTGCATTTGGGTCGATGGTAACTGGTGCTAAGCTTTGACGGGCTTGCTGTGTCAGTTTTTTCTGTTTACGACGTTTGAGATAGAGCATCCATCCTGTGACAAAGAACAGCGGCATCATGAGGGATGCAATAACCACAAAGAACTGATAAATCGGTCCGAAGAAACTACCGCGATGTACAGGCAACATGCTGGTCATGATTTTTTCATTTAGCTTTTTATCTTCGTATAACTCGATATCGGTAAGAGCATCCGTTTTGTAGTTATAAGTCGCTTTGTTGCGAGCACGTTCATGTTGAGGGACGGCATCCACAAAGTTAATTTCTAATTCACCATTGGCTTTTTTCGGAATATTAAAAGTGACACTTGAGTATTCACGACCAATATTTTGATTAAAGCCATTCCAACTTTGGGTAAGGGCAATATTCACTTGTTCTGGTTTTAGACCACGTTTTTCTCCGCGACCTTCAGCACCATGTTTGTTTTCTTGAGCGCCGTGTTCAGAGGGACTCGACGTTGCAGGGTTTCTTTCAGAACGTGCTTGGTGTTCGCCATGAGTTTGTTTTGCCTCAGTGGCTTGTTTTTCACCACCTTGCTTTGCACCCGCCTGTTCAGCAGGTTGTCCATTCGTTTTTGGACCTTCTTGCAATTGGGGCTGTGGACGTTCAACGCCCATGACTTTAAACATGCCATTACGCCACCAATCATAAGACCAGTACAGACCTGTACATGCCAAAATGAGATAGAAAATAATCACCCATGTGCCGACGACTGCATGTAAATCCCATAGGAAATTACGTCCTTTGAGCTTTGGTTTAACTGCAAGCCATTGTTTAACAGAATGTCTCTTTGGCCAACGCAGATATAAACCACTCAATACAAAATAAATCAGCATCAGTGTACATGCGCCGGTAATTTGTTTACCAACAGGGCCAACAGTTAAATTACGGTGTAGCTGCTGTACAAACTGAAAGAATTTTTGACCTTTGATTTCAGGTAAAACTTCGGCTGTATAGGGGTTAACCATCATGTTATAGCCACGACGAGCACCTTCTTTGACAATATTCACGGTACTTGAGGCGGTAGCATCTGAGGCAATAGAGATGCTATTAATTTTCATGTCAGGATCAGACTGACTAAAGTGCTGATAAAGCTCAGCAGGGGTTAGTTTAGGCTGCTGTTGAGCCTGAACCACATAACTGTCCTGATTGATTGCTTTAAGTATTTGCTGTTCATAGGAATAAATGGCACCTGTAACCCCCATGAGCGAGAGTATTAAGCCGGCACTAATCCCCAAGAACCAGTGAATCTGGAAAAGGGTTTTCTTAAACATGATGGATTTAATATTGATAAAAGGTTGCTGAATTGCGACAAATTATAAACGATGATGTAGTAGAGAATGTGGAAAAAGTAAGTAATATTCATTCTCATTATTGTAATTATCAATAATTATTCAAAAATTAAACACATAAAAAAACCTCCAAAGAGAGGAGGCTTTTTATAAACAAATGTCTGTTAGGCTTAAATTGGTTTAGCAGGGCCTACAGTTTCATTTAAATGTTTACGAATGGTCGAAAATGGAAACTTCTTGCTATCCATGCGTTTAGGCAAGATGTATGCGCCGTCTTGACCCTTCACTTTAAAGTTTAAAAGGATGAAGTCTTTAGTGTCATACCATTCATGAATGTCTTTCCAACCGACAGTCATCGTCCCCATGTTTGCGCCCATACGTTGCTGCATAGAGATCCCATGCGGCTGAACACCCATACGGATGCCTTTAATTTCTTGTACAGGGACTTCGTTCAGTTTGCGTTTCGCATACCATTCGATACCGAATTTACGCACAAGGAAGTAAATCACAACACAGACAATAGCTACCCAGCAAAATACTGTTGAATAGTTCTTAATAAAGATGAGGCCCAAAAGTGCCAGTGCAAGAATTGCACCCATAATTAGCCATGCTTTTTTGCCAATTTTGAAGTTACTGCGAGACAGAACAAGTTGAGCATAACGTTGTTCTTCTTCAGAAATTTCATAAGCCACTGGCTCTAGCGTGTAGGCGTATAAATTTTTTGCGGTCATAGTGAAAGTAACAGATTTAAAACTGTAAAAAGTTTAGCATTATTTATACCAATTCAGTGAGTATATTGTTCCAAAATCATCCAAATTATAGCGAAGCCAGTTCAGTCGATGCTTGATCATGCTCATGACTGAGATTTTGTTTCAATTGGCTAAATTGGTTCAACACGTTAAACATCAACGAAAGCTGTTGTAGCACAATCAAGGATTTTTGATCTTCCTCACTGTTTTGTGACAAACGCTGACGGATTTCTTGCAACATATTTTGCGCCGTTAAGTCCGGCACTTCGTCACGTAGTAATGCACCTTGAATGTCATCCGTGGCTTTATCCAATAAGGTTAAGACCTGTTGGTCTTGAATTTTTTCACGATGCGCACCTAAGGCCGCGATATAACTAATAAAGGTGTGATTGAGACACAAAAACTCAAAGGCTAAAGCTTTTTGAGTTGGATCGGTATCGGGTTCGGTAGCTAAGGTGGAAATCAGTGAAGCTACTTCTGCATCGGTATTATGGGCTGCACGACGGACAACACGATAATTCAACCCGTTATTACGACCAGATTTGTATTGTTCAACCACTTCAGCTAAATAATCACACTGCGCTTGAATCGAACGGCTGATGGTTCGAGGCAGGCGACGGAATTTCCAATCTGGGAAAATGAAACTCACACCAAACCATGCCAAGGCACAGCCAATCAGTGTATCAATCATACGCGGCATTGCTGCGGCAAAACCCATGCCATCTAAGTTAAAGTTAATCAGCGCCAAAATGGTAATAAACGCAGTGGCTTGTGCATATTGCTTACTACGTAGTTCAAAAAACAATACGCCACTTAAAATGAGTAGCAATAACTGACCTTCGACAGAAGGGACAAAATATAAAATTGCATAACCTAAAATAATTCCGACCAAGGTGCCAATGATACGTAAATAGAGGCGGCGCTTGGTGGCGTTAAAGTTCGGCTGGCTGACAAACAGGGCAGTCAATAAAATCCAATAGCCATAACTGATATTGGTCACTTGGACAAAAATATAACCAATAAATAACACGGTCGATAAACGCACAGCATGACGGAACAGCACCGATTCAGGGCTCAAATGTTGTTTGAATCGAATGACGATGTCGTCCCAACCTTTTAAATCATCATCTTTTAAACGATTTTCAATCAGGGCTTGTCGGTCAATATAACGCTCGGTTTCGACGTTGCGTAATTGCGCATCAATGCCTTTTAGGTTTTGGTATAAAGCAAATAAAGAGTTGATCCAGACTTCATCGTATTTTTGCTCTTCACGCAGCTTTTCGAGTGACAGTTTTAGATTATGAAATGCATGCTTAAAACGTTGATTATGATGATAGGGTTTTCGCTGTAAGATGCTGATACTTAAATCTTTACAGGCTTTTCCTTGAATTGAAAGCACGCGTTGAAAGCGAAATAAAATATCACTATGTTCAAAAATACGGGTCAATTTTTGATAATCAATATGCGCGGAATCGGCACGTTCATGTATGTCTTGCGCGACAAAATAATATTGTAGGCTACGACGTGTATCTTTTTGTCCACGGTCGCCTTTTAAACGCGTTAATAAGGCCGTTTTCATATCGTTGAAAATGCCAATTAATTTGCCATTTTCGAGCGACAGCTCAATCAAACTTTGCTGGTAACTTTCCGGTGTCATATCGACATCAAACAAGTTAGATTTTGCAAATAAGAAGTCGCCAAGACACGAATAGCTTTGGGCCAATTTGTCCTGAACTTGACGTACAGGAAACAGTAGAAAGCTCAAAGTCGAAAGCAGTCCATACCACATCGCACCGATGACCAATAAACCTGCTTGTGTATACCAATTTTCAAAAAGTTCGACCCCGAGCATGGAATACACGGAGATCACCAGACAGCCATAAGAAATGGTGGCATAGCGACGACCCAATGAACCCAAAAGAATCCAACCGATACAAGACACAATCAGCCCCAAAGCAAATAAAATCGGATGCGGGAACAACAAATAAATGGATACCGCAGTAATAAAGAATCCGATATAGGTATAAATTTGATTGAGCACGCGGACTGAAAAGCGGTCATCGATATCACTTAGACCGGCGGCAACCACACCCAAGGTGAGGGGAATGGTCATCAATTGCTGATCTAAAAAATAAGGGACAAAGGCAGTTCCTGCGAAGGCAATGACCATGCGCAAGTTATACATAAAGGTCGTGTTATAGGTTGCTTGTTTCAGTCGTGCGAGCCAGGCGTTCAAAATTTTTCCTTTGCTAAAGCGATGGGGCAGTAAGCAATGTGTATCGTGTGAATTTTCACATTGAAGCCAAGAAATAATACTATGTGCAGTGTAAACTTGTCTGCAAAACTTGCTTGCGATAAATGAATTATTCTTATGAAAAGCGTCGAATCACAAAAGGAATTTTCTCAACGCTGGATCGTCTTGTTGGCGTTGCTGACTGCTTTGGGGCCACTTTCAATCGATATGTATTTGCCTGCTTTGCCTCAAATGGCTGACGATTTTGGTGTCACGACACAACAAGTGGCCAATAGTCTGCCAGCGTATTTCTTGGGTTTGGCGATTGGGCAGTTAATTTATGGGCCAGTCAGCGACCGTATTGGGCGTAAAACACCGCTGTATTTCGGTTTGGTTTCATATATTTGTGCCAGTTTTCTGTGTGTCTTTGCCAATAGTGAATGGAGCTTGATCGCTGCTCGTGTTTTGCAAGCGTTGGGTGGCTGTGTCGGTGTGGTGATTGCCCGTGCTGCAATTCGTGATCGCTTAAGTATGCAAGCTTCTGCTCAAGCCTTTGCCAGCATGATGATCGTGACAACAATTGCACCAATCATTGCACCTACTTTAGGCGCATGGGTTTTGCAGGTGTTTGAATGGCAATACATATTTGCGGTATTGGTACTTGTCGGTATTTTTTGTCTTTTCTGCGTACATTTTTTCTTTCAAGAAACCCTGCCTGTCGAGCGGCGCTTAAACTTAAGTTTAAAACAAGTCTTAGGTTTATATGGTGCGATTTTGCAAGACGAAACCTTCCGTAAACCGATGCTCACAGGCTGTTTTTCTGGCGCAATTTTATTTTGTTACATCAGTGGCTCATCTGCCATTTTAATGGATGGTTATGGTCTGAGCCAACAGCAATTTGCTTATGTATTTGGTGCGAATGCTTTAGGGATTATGGTGTTTTCGACCCTCAACAAGAAACTTGCAAATCGACTGGATGTTCGCCATCGTTTGCAATTGGGTAATGCACTTCAATTGTGTGGTGTGCTGATCTTATTGGCGGCGGGGCTATTTTATCTTTCATCTATCGTTGTTGTAATGTTGGGCATGTTCTTATGTGTTGCTTCAATCGGCTTCACTGGTCCAAATGCGATGGCTTTGGCGATGTCTGAACAAGGCTCACGAGCTGGCACAGCCAGTGCAATCATGGGAAGTATGCAATTTGCCTGTGGTCTATTGGCTGGAGTGTTTTTGAACTTTTTAGTATGGTCAGCGCTGATCAATATGGCCCTGATTATGCTGCTATTTGTGGTTGTTGCTATGATTACTATGCGCAGTTTAAAAGCTTCAGCCATGGGTTGAGCTGAATGCAGGTGATGACGTTTAGCTGCTTTTGTTTAAACGTCAGTCATCAATGTACGTGTATTAAGCATACGCGTCATTCATTATAAATGTTCATAATCCATAACTATGAATGATTGTGCTATTTTCCCATTGTGAGGTCAGTTTCTATTTTCTAGGAACTTATATCTAAGCAATCATCCACTTGAAAATAATTAATGAAACTGTGCATCATTGTTGTCTTAATCTAAGGAAATAGAATAATTGTTAAATAAGTATTATTTGCATTAAATACATTACGTTATGCTGGATGAATACATTGTGAATGTCTCTATCGGTAATATGTCGGATTTTATAGTTTTTATTGCATACCTACAGGGTATGGGTTTTTACCTTTAAGGTATGAATATTGAGATTTTTTGCCATCTGAATCGGCTAAGTCCGAATTTTAACTAAATATTTCAGTCTATTTTCAGTGATGGATTCAGCGTTTTTGCTTTTTGCTTTCAAGTATTTCGTTTTTGGGGGCTACAAGTTGGGGCTTTAATGCGACTAAAGCACGGATATGCAGCTTTAAATTTGTCCGCTCAAATAGGCGAATAACAAAGCGCCCAGAGTTAGGGCATACAACAATGACAGGACAATAGAGAGCTTAGGATGAAAACTCAAACTGTATTCCACCCAATGAAAACCTTTGTTGTTGCCATGAGTTTGGCAACGGTCTCAATGGCTCATGCAGGCAGCAATACTTCTGAAATTGAACAATTACGTGCAGAAGTTGCAGAACTGAAAAGTTTGATTAAAGCGCAGCAGCAAGTTCAACAACAGCAACAAACAGAGATTCAGCAAGTTAAAGCGCGTCCTGTTGCACCACCACCGCAACCAGCTACTCCAGCTGCAAGCTTAAAATCTAAAACAGGTGCAGATGTAAGTCTTTACGGTTTTGTTCGTGGTGATGCGAACTACATTATTGAAGGTGCGGATAACGACTTTAACAACGTACATACGTCTAAAGAAGAAGCACGAGATAAACTTCGCGCAACTGCAAAAACCACACGTTTTGGTTTAGATTTTACAGCACCCGTCGGTGGTGATGATAAAGTGGGCGGTAAAATCGAGGTCGATTTCAATGGAAGTGGCGAAACTATTCGTCTACGTCATGGTTATTTAACCTTTAACAACTGGTTATTTGGTCAAACGACATCTAACTTCTTGTCTAACCATGCACCAGAAATGATTGATTTCAATACAAACTTGGGTGGTGGTACTACACGTATTCCTCAAGTTCGTTATAACTATAAGTTAGCTCCAGATACTCAATTATTTGTTTCTGCGGAAGAAGGGGATAGTAAAGGGACTGTTGCTGCAGATCCGACGTATCGCCTTCCAAACTTAACTGCCAAAGTGACTCAAGGTTTTGCTGCAGGGAAAGGTACCGCTTCAGCTCGTGCATTGGTTGAAAACTACAAATCTAAAGTTGCGGATGATACAGAAACAGCTTGGGGTGTAGCAGCGGGTGCATCTTATGCAGTGACTGATCAATTGAAATTGAATGGTGATGTTTCGTATACAGAAGGCAACAGCAACTATTTATATGGTTCTAACTCGGCTTACTCTGTGGTAGATGGCAACATCGAGCAAAACAAATTCACTGCTGTACAAGTGGGTGCAACTTATAAGTTTAATGAAAAACTACGTTCGACTTTAGCTTACGGCGCGCTATTTGCGGATGATGGCAGCGCGTATGCGAAAGATGCATCTAACTCAAATGCGAATGAAGAAGCACAGCAAGCTTGGATTAACTTTATTTACGCACCTGTAAAACCAGTTGAACTTGGCTTAGAATATGTGAACGGTAAACGCAAAAACTTTGCGGGTGAATCTTATAACGATGACCGCGTTGGCTTAATGGCTAAATATAGCTTCTAAGCTCAATCATCGAAAAGAATCGATCAAAAAAGCCTGACTCAGTTCAGGCTTTTTTTGTTTAAAAAGGGGATATATCAACGCAAATGAACTCACAGTACTAAGTAGATGGATTCACTAAATCGCCTGAGTCATGATGTCGTACTGGTTAAGGCAGGCGTTGAACCACGTCCTATAATGCATTATGTTCAAATCTTTAATATTTTATATAGATAAAAAATGCGAATGCATTTAAATAAAAACAATTAGATATAACTTTAAATTATAGGAAAATTAACTTTTTGTAATAAAAATTGCTGAAATTTTATTTTACTCCACGCATAATGTGCGACTTTTCTAATCAGCATTCGATTTATTTATTTTATCTATGATGGGAATGCTGTTGTAAGTATCGGTTTAGTTAGAATGAACTGCTTTTATGGATTTGTTTTGTCGAATTGAGTTTTCACTTTTTTAACTCAGGCATACATATTTGAATCAGATGATGAATATTTATGATTGGCAATGAATAGCTGGTAGCCTGATTTATTGGTTAAATTTACAAATTGGAATTGTATTTTAATTAATAAACGCTACTAATTTCTATTAATTGGACTAATAAATATTCTAACCATTTTGGACAAATTATTATGGAATTTAGCTTTAACGCATTTTATACCTTAATTGCGGCGGTGATCGTTCTTTTATTAGGACGTTTTCTGGTAAATAAAATCAGTTTTTTGAGGCGTTACAATATTCCTGAGCCCGTAGCTGGCGGTTTGGTTGCTGCAATAATTTCATTGGTTGTACATAGCATTTGGGGTTATAGCATTACTACGAGTAGTGAATTACAAACCAGTTTTATGCTGATTTTCTTCGCATCCATTGGTTTAAGCGCAAACTTTGCCAAATTGAAAGAAGGCGGAATTGGTCTTGTTATTTTTCTGGTAGCCGTTGCTTCTTTCATTGTTGTGCAGGATGTCGTTGGTATCAGTCTTGCCACTTTATTGGGTATTGATCCACTGATTGGTTTGATTGCAGGTTCAATTACGTTGACAGGTGGTCATGGTACAGCTGGTGCATGGGGTGAAATTCTTGAAGTTGAACACGGTATACAAGGTGCATTAGCTTTAGGTATGGCAAGTGCAACTTTTGGTTTAATCATTGGTGGTATTATTGGTGGCCCATTAGCTAAGTTGCTAATTAATCGTTATCGCCTAGCAACTCCGCGCACGAATGAGCAAATTGAGCGTAGTGATAACACACCACTAGCTGATATTAATTCAACAGAATATGTACCTTTTGAATATCCACATCGTGTTCGTTTAATTACCGCAGATAATGCAATTACGACTTTGGGCTTATTTGCTGGCTGTTTAGCATTTGCTGATTTTATGACGGCTTTCAGTAAAGGTACGATGTTTGAATTACCGACATTTGTATGGGCTTTAGCTGGTGGTGTCATTTTACGTAATGTATTAGAAGGTATTTTCCGCGTACAAATATTTGATCGTGCAATTGATGTATTTGGTAATGCTTCATTATCACTGTACTTAGCAATGGCACTATTATCGTTGAAACTATGGCAGCTATCAGATCTTGCAGGACCATTAGTTGTGATTTTGGGAGCCCAAACATTAACAATGGCACTATATGCTGCGTTTATCACTTTCCGTGTAATGGGCAAAAATTATGATGCTGCGGTTTTAGCGGCGGGTCATTGTGGTTTTGGTATGGGGGCAACACCTACCGCAGTTGCAAATATGCAAGCCATTACCAATATGTATGGTCCATCTCATAAGGCTTTCTTAATCGTTCCTTTATGTGGCGCATTTTTTGTTGATTTGATTAACGCAACAGTTATTCAATTAATTCTTAAATTCTTTGCTTAATTTAGAAAGGCTCTTCAAAAAAGAGCCTTTTATACTTTTGACCATTTAAAACTAGGGTTGAATATGAATGAACAATTAAACGAAACCCTGATGAGCTGGGTCAAAGTTTTTAATGATCCGCTTTGGGATTTCTTAGTCGTATTTTTAGTGGCGGTTGGTATTTTTTATACCTTAATCACTGGTGCAGTTCAGATTCGTCTATTTTTTCATAGTATTAAAGTGATGAAATCTAGCCGTAAAGAAGGCGATGATGAGCATGGGATTACACCATTCCAAGCCTTTGTGACTGGACTGGCAAGTCGTGTCGGTGTGGGTAATGTCGCAGGTGTTGCAATTGCGATTGCAATTGGTGGGCCGGGTGCAGTGTTCTGGATGTGGTTTACCGCATTTTTAGGCATGAGTTCTGCATTTGTGGAGTCTTCACTTGCACAGCTCTTTAAAGTGCGTGATACGCAAAATCAGCAATTCCGTGGTGGTCCAGCGTATTACATCACGCAAGGCTTAAAGCAAAAGTGGTTGGGTGTGGTTTTTGCTATTGCGCTGATTTCAACCTACGGTTTTGTCTTTAATGCGGTTCAAGCTAATGCGATTACAGGTGCGACCTCACATGCGTGGGGCTGGGATAAAGCCAATCTAGTATTGAGTTTGGGCAATTTTAGTTTTGAAATTTCATGGGTAGGGTTATTCCTTGTCTTTATAACAGCGCTGATTATTTTTGGTGGTATTAAGCGTATTGCAAAAGTGGCAGAACGTTTTGTTCCATTTATGGCATTACTTTATTTGGCAGTCGCGCTCTATATCGCTTTTGCTAACTTTGCAATCTTGCCTGATATCTTCCAGTTAATATTCAGCAAAGCATTTGAGTTTGATGCTGCGGCTGGTGGTTTCTTCGGTGCTATGGTTTCTATGGCGATGATGCAAGGCATTAAGCGTGGATTATTCTCAAACGAAGCGGGTATGGGTTCTGCTCCGAATGCTGCGGCAGCATCAGATGTTAAACACCCGGTCAATCAAGGCCTAGTTCAGATGCTCGGTGTCTTTGTCGATACATTTGTGGTGTGTACCTGTACGGCGATCATTATTTTGGCATCTGGCTTGTATGAAAATGCAGGCTTTGAGGGTGTTGCTTTGACGCAAATGGCGCTTGAAAGCCAGATTGGCGCATGGGGAGATGACTTCCTTGCCATAATCTTGTTCTTATTCGCTTATTCTTCAGTAATCGGTAACTATGCTTATGCTGAAGGTAATGTGCAGTTTATCAATAACAATCCTAAGGTCATGTTTATATTCCGCGTAGTCGTCCTCATGATGGTGTACTTTGGCTCAATCATGAGTGTGCCACTGATTTGGAACTTAGCGGATCTCTTCATGGGCGTGATGGCGAGTATTAACCTCTTTGCGATTTTATTGCTGACGCCATTCTTATTGATGCTGATGAAAGACTACACCTCACAGTTAAAACGGGGTGTAAAAGAGCCAGTATTTAAAATGGATGAACATCCAAAATATAAGGATCGCGTTAATTCCGATATTTGGTAAAGTCAAAAATTAACTTTAAAAAGCTCCGTTATCGGGGCTTTTTTTGCTAGACAATGTTTTGGATCTTGATGTGGAAATTCTGCTCGATATTGAAACTTTGAAAGCCAATGACTTCCTAGTCTGTATTTCAATATAATGTGCATTGGTCATCGGCATTAACGAATAATAACAGTGACGTGAATGCGGACTGATTAGACTACTTTTCTCTTTAAATCTCGACTTGCATTTGGAATATCTCTCAATGAAAAGCATCACTGTTTTGATCACTGCATTCGCAATCAGCCTTGTGGGGTGTCAAAGTGTAGGCTCAAAAACGGTTAGCGCTGAAACAACATCACACATTCGAACTTATACAGCAGCACCTGCTCAAGTGGCGAATAACCGCATTGACTTTAAAAAAGTGAAAAAGCAGGAAAAGCGTCCGATTGTTGCTTTGGTTTTAGGAAGTGGTGGGGCACGTGGTTATGCACACATTGGCGCCATTCAGATACTTGAACAGCAGGGAATACACCCTGATTTCATTGTCGGAACCAGTGCGGGTAGCATTGTAGGTTCAATCTATGCTTCAGGTAAAAGTGCCAATGAGTTAAGAGATATTGCCTTAAATATGAAAGCCAATGATGTTCGAGAAATACGCTTGGACAAAAAAGGCTTTTTTGACGGTAAAAAAGTTGAAGATTATATTAATGAGCAAGTTGATGACGTGCCTTTAGAGTTGCTAAAAACCCCAATGTATGTGGTGGCAACCGAGTTAAAAGATGGCAAAAAAGTCGTGTTCAACTATGGCAATACGGGGCAGGCCGTTCGTGCTTCGGTGTCGATTCCGAGTATGTTTATTCCAACGATTATTGAAGATACAGAATATGTCGATGGTGGCTTGGTCAGTCCTGTTCCTGTGGACGTTGCACGCGATTTAGGGGCAGATATTATTATTGCGGTGGATATTTTGGCACGACCGATTCATACCGAAACGTCGAATGTATGGGGCTTGTTTAACCAAAATATCAATATTATGCAAAATCGTTTAGCTCAAGAAGAGCTCAAGCGAGCAGACATTGTGATTCAACCCGATTTACGTGAAAAAGCACATATATTTGATGTGAAAGGGCGTGAAGCGACGATGCTTGCAGGTGAAGAGGCAACCTTGGAAAAACTTGGAGAGATTTCTCGGGTTTATGCTGAACATCAATATAGCAAGGGACATCATATTCCTTATTTAGCAGCCAAAGACTAGGCTGATACGATTCGCAAATTTAAACGCATCCTGTTCACCTAGCAGGGTGCATTTTTATTTCAGCAAAGCATTTTAATTTTTGCTCTCAGCTTTTCCCATGCTCAATAGTATCTAGTAATCATTAATATATTGGATGTTGATTGGTTTTAGGTCTTAATCAAAAGATTTGCCAAATATAAAAATCGTAATAATAAGAAAATATACAGTTAATTATTTGAAATTAATTAAGAAAATCATATTAATTGGTTTTACGTAGATTTTAAGAGTATATACCTATATTAGCATTTTTATTCATGTGCTTACGTTTACCAATACTGTTGAAGTATTTAGAATATCATCAGGTTATTAATACTTAAAACCAATAAATATTTTAAAGGTGGCTGTAGATGAAAACGCTTGATGTAGGACAAAAAGTAAAGCTTGCGATGATGGAAGATAACGTATTTATTGTCACTCATGTACATGTAGATAATTCTTACACGCTAGAAAGTACCAATGATGGTGGACAAAAAACCAGCTATGACAACGTATCTTTCGAGATGTTAAAAGTCTTAGAAGATTAAGTTTAATGCCGTGCTATTTTGAATCGATGGAACAACGCGTTTTAATGAATATGTTTTAAATATAAAACACAGCATAGCGTGGATTAAAAAAACTGATAGATAGCGCGATAACTACTTGTTTATCGGGTGTATATCGTTATCGATATATATTTTACTGAATGATGGTGTGATCACCATAAATAATAATGATGGTTTTTTTGCCGATTTGAACATTTAATTTTGATTAAAATCTATATAATAATCACATTAATCATTGTTATATCACGAGTCTAGAGAAACAAGATGTCCCCATTAGATCAAATTGCGAATGCACTAGACGACCAGTCAGAATTATCGATGTCAGTTTTAATGACTCCTGACATGGCGAATTTTTCGGGTAATGTGCATGGTGGAACGATTCTAAAATTGTTAGACCAAGTCGCGTATGCTTGTGCAAGTCGCTATTCTGGTAGCTACGTGGTGACACTATCAGTTGATAAAGTGAATTTTAAAGAACCAATTCACGTGGGTGAATTAGTGACTTTCCTTGCAAGTGTGAACCATGTTGGTCGTACTTCTATGGAAATTGGTATTCGTGTTGAAGCGCAGAACATTCAAAAACGTACAGTACGTCATACCAATAGTTGCTATTTCACAATGGTCGCTGTTGATGATCAAGGTAAGCCGAAACAAATTCCAGCATTGAATCTAGATAATGACTGGAAACGTTGTCGTTTCGAAGCTGCGGAACAGCGTAAAGTGGCACGTTTACAGGAAAATCATCATCCTTCTTGCAGTATTTATAAAAAGTCGACACAAAGCTAATCGCTTTGGTGGCTGAATTTTTGAAAAGATCGCTTAGGCGATCTTTTTTTATGCTGAAATTCGTCTGGAGAGTGCAGTTGGGATTTGAGTTCCGAGTGTGCGACTAAAGTTTATTCTTCGAAGCTCAGTTAAAGATGGTCATTCAGTCCAATACTGTTTAATATAAAACGATACGTAGCGTTTCGTTTTTAAATTATGAGTGAAACTGAAAAAACTTCTCGGCGTAAGCAATGTATCTTACAGGCAGTCACAGATGCTTTAGCGGAAAGTGATTATCGAAGCATGACCATTGAAGATATTGCGGCTCGTGCAGGCGTGGGAAAATCGACGATTTACCGTTGGTGGAAGCATAAGTCCGATCTGGTTTTCGATGCTTTTAAAGCGCACACCGCGTCGGTGTTTGAACTCGATTTATCAAAAAGTTTAGAGTTCAATCTAAATCAACAATTGCTCAAACTATCACGGGCTTTAAATCAGCACGTGGGTCGAGCATTGCTGGTTGTATTTGCGGAGCATCGTGAAGCAGCGGGTGAGTTTTTTAAACAGTATTTATTACCTCGACGAGAAGCGACACGTGAGCTGATCCAATTGGCCATTCAACGAGGAGAAATTCGCGCAGATTATCCTTTCGAACTCATGTTGGATATGTTGTATGGCCCGATTCATTATCAGATCATTTTCTTTAATACCCAGCCAGATGAAGACTATATCAAGCGACTGGTGCAGTTGGCGCTAAACCCGATTTTTACGCAGTCCCAAGCCACGCGTAGCAGCGAGACAATGACCTCATGACTACTCAACATCAGGCATCGCTATGGAACAAGTCTTTCGTTTTTTGTCTGTGTAATAACTTGTTTTTATTTAGCTATTACTTTGCGCTGCTGACAATATTGCCCATTTATATTATGAAAGAATTGGGTGGTTCGATTCAGCAAGCGGGTATGGCTTTAACGCTGTTTTTGGTGTCATCCATTGCGATTCGTCCCTTTTCCGGCATGATCATTGAGCGTTTTGGTAAAGCCAATTCTGTGCGTATTTCAGGCTTTATCTTTGTCGTTTTTGCGCTGAGTTATTTGTGGATTGACAGCATGTGGTCGTTGTTGGTCATTCGTTTTTTACATGGTTTTTGGTTCAGTATATTAACCACGGTCAATGTTCCCATCGTAAATGATTACATCCCAGATCATCGAAAGGGCGAAGGCATGGGCTACTTTGTCATGTCGACCAACTTAGGCGTGGTGATCGGGCCATTTTTAGCGCTGAGTATGATTCAATTCAGCAGTTTTAGTACCTTATTTGCAGTATTAGCCTTATTGGTTGCAGTGGGCTATATTTTTACGTGGTTAGTTCAAATACAAGAATACGTACAGCATAAATCAAGTGATCAAGCGAGCCAATCCGCAGCCATCCAATGGTGTGATGTGATCGAAACACGGGTACTTGCCATCAGTTTTGTGGCATTGCTGACTGCATTTGCATATTCGAGTGTGATGAGCTTTATCACCGCTTATGCAGAGTTGAAGCATTTACTCGCTTATACCAGTATCTTTTTTATTGTCTTTGCTGTGTCGATGTTGCTCGTCCGTCCTTGGGTTGGCAAAGTCTATGATCGTAAAGGCCCGAGTGCAGTCATCTATCCATCCTTTATTTGCTTTGCCATTGGTTTGGTGGTTGTGAGTTTTCTCACGAATCAATGGGTGCTTTGGATATCGGCAGTTTTTATGGGCATCGGCTACGGTTCAGTGTTCCCATGCCTGCAAACGGTCGCGATTCAAACGGTAGAAAAAGCCCGAATGGGACATGCGATATCCACCTTTTTTGCCTTGTTTGATATTGGCCTTGCTGTCGGTTCGGTCATTATGGGTGTGCTGATTGCATACTTTGGATTTCAGGCAACCTATTTATTTTGTGCGGTGATGGTGCTGTTCACTACGTGGATGTATCGTCTATTCGTGGCAAACCAATTCAAACGCAGTGCTTTAGGAGCTGAATAATGGAATTACGACATCTACGATATTTTGTTGCGGTTGCCGAAGAGCTAAATTTTACCAAGGCTGCGCAGCGAATGTGTACTGTGCAACCTTCTTTAAGTCAGCAAATTAAAGACCTAGAACAGGAAGTTGGGGTGCAATTATTGATGCGAACCAACCGAAAAGTTGAGCTGACTGCAGAAGGTCAGGCCTTTTTAAAAGAAGCGCGTTTGAGTTTAGAGCATGCTGAAAAAGCCATGATAGATGCGCGTCAAATTGCGCAGCTCAGTAAAGAACAACTGAATATCGGCTTTGTTCCTGTGGCTGAAATGAAGGTCTTTCCTTATATCATGCCGAATATCCGTGCTCAGTTTCCTGAGTTAAAAATTCATTTTCATAGTTTAATGGATGTCGATCAGATCAGTGCAGTGCGTAAAGGGGAGATTGATATTGCCTTTACCCGTTATGTCGAAGAGAGCCCTGATATAGAATCTGTCCAGATTTTTACTGAGCCTTTGGCGCTGATTGTACCGAAAAATTCGCCTGTAGCAGAACAGCGGCATATCAGCATTAAAAACATGAATAATCAGGATTTTATTATTAGTGATGAACACTCATCACCTGAGCTATACCGAATTATTCAAGATTTCTTTAAGCAAAATAAACTGAATGTGAACTTGGTACAGCATTCGACCAATATTTTGTTAAATGTCAATTTGGTCGGTATGGGCGTGGGGTGGAGTTTGGTGCCGTCTTATGTCATTCCATTGCTCGGTGATAAAATATTGGTTAAAAGTACCGTTGAACCTTTGCCGACCATTGGTTTGTATGCGAGCTATCGAAAAGATCGTAAAAATGATGCGATCGAGTTGATTTTAAAAGTATTAAAAGAGCAGTTCTATATGGGCTTTTTCTAAGCCTTTAAATATTGCCCTAAGATTTAAATGAAAAAAATCCCGAATTAAGCGCTTCGGGATTTTTTATTTATCGTATTTTTAATCATAGATTAAATGAAGAATGGAGCTTGTTCAGCTCATTCATTTAAACCATTTTTGTAAATAGGGTTTCATCACACGGTAGGCAATCAAACAGATAATAATAATCAGATAGAGTGGCCAAATCGTAATGAGAATAACCAGCAGGCTCAACACAAATTGCCAACCTTTTTGAATACCGTACCACGCTCTTTGCCAAAAACTATCGCCATTTAATTGAGCAATAGCATCAAGGTTAATATCGATATGTTCACGGACAGTGGCAGGTTGAGTAAAGCCAATCACAATCGTGCTATAGCGGACACGATCTTGAACTTCTAAGCGGGTCAGGCGTGAGATTTCATTGACTTGCGCTGCTGCTACATGGTCTGGCACGACCGTTGTTTGCGACATTTTTTCTTCGAGTAGTTTTAGCTCATAGCGTTTTGCCGAATATTGCTGACGGTTCAAAAAATGCATTAGTGGTAACAGTTGATTGACGAAATGTGCAGCTTTTTCACTTGGCACACGAATGATCATTTCCGCGTTCGGATTTACTTTTTCAAAGATTTTAATTTTGCCGTCAGTAATCGGGTAGGATTGACTCTCTTGCACCATAAAGTCGATATTTTTCTGTTCAATAAAGCCACCTAAACTTAGCGTGAGTTTTTCAATTTCTAAGGCCGTTTTAACGACATCTTTCGACTCAAAACTGACATTGGCTTCTCGAACCATTTTACGAGAGGCTTCGGCTGGGTTGACCTGCTCATTTAAAATAGTTTCAGGTTTTTGTGTTGTTGCAGGCGTGGTAGACGGCTCATTGGAAGTGCTTTCCGCTGCTTGATCTTGCTGTGTACTGACTTGAGCAGGTTGTGCATCTGCGCTGGCTTCAGTTGCCATTTCTTCGGTTTTCTTTGAACAGCCTGAAATTAAAATCACCGTTAACATGGCAATTAAATATTTATTTTTCATAGATGTAGAGCTCAATTGTTTGATTATCAGAAAGTCGGAGTAAATACTTTTTGCTTTAAATATAGATTCAAATTTAGCGTAATTATTAGTCGGGCGTATTGTATCGGAAAGTGTTTAAAGCAGGGATGAACGCAACATAATTCTACATAGAGCCGCGTATAGTCATAGATAGAACAACAAGGAAGAAAATAAGGATATCTACAATGAACCCAACAATGAAACTCTACAGCAATCCACGCTCACGCAGTAATACCATTCTGCCTTTATTGAAAGAATTAAATATCTATTGAAAGAATTAAATATCGAGTCAGAAGTTGAGATTATTGAAGTGCCATATGAAGAGATGTATCAAGCGGCATATCTCAAGATTAATCCCATGGGCAAAGTTCCCTGCTTGGTCGATGGTATTGTCGTGATTAGTGAGACCGCAGCCATCTTTAGTTATTTAGCCGATAAATTCAGTGACAAAGGTTTGGCACCCGCCTTGGATGATCCCAAACGTGGTGAATATTTGAAATGGATGTTTTTCTGTCATGGTCCGCTGACTGAATACATGGACATGAAAAATGTCGGCATTAGAACTGAGTTGATGGATGAGAAACGTGGCAGTTTGAGTTTTGGTAATGAAAAAATACTTTTAGATTTTATTAAAACAGGGCTTGCGCAGGCCCAGCCATATCTGTTGGGGGGTAAAATTAGCGCAGCAGATTTATATTTGGCTTATTGGATGGTGTATGCAATTTCATTCAAAATATTGCTATATTTAGATGAATTTAAACCTTTTATTCAGCAGATTCAGCAACGTGAATCGGTAAAAGATGTGCATTGGTTTCAGTCGGTTTAACTTGGATACTTATTTGATTAATGACTGAACGTGGTATTGCTATATGTCTATTCATATAACTCTTTCTTTGAGAACTAAAAAGAAAGAGTTTTAAATATCAATCACGAAGATGCTAAAGCGATTTTAATTATTGCCTAGATAATGTATGGCATATATTGCGCTAAATTAAATAGACTCAATCGTTGTTGGTTCTATTTAAAAAATCATGGGCTTCATCATCAGATAGAGGTGGGCCTAAATCTCTTTCAAGTTTGGCATATATTTCGAGTAGTCTTTTTTGTTGTGGATCCATATCTAAGGCACGATGCTGCTGATATGTTAATTGATCATTAATCCAATCATAATGCTGAACCGCAGCCCCTGCGAAACTGGTTTTCAAATGGAGTTTGTAATAACCAGAAAATTTATGTTTCTTGGTATCTAGACAGAGATACGCGAAGGTAGACCAACCACTTTCGGGAAATTTAAGGCGAGCTCGGCAGGGCTTCTTTTCTAGTGTAAATGTGGGTGAATAGACTTGGCCTTTTAGAATGATATTTTTATCTTGACCAAAATATTGAGTTTGTAATGCAAATAAAGCAAGAATCACTGTGGTGAGAAAAAAGCTGGCAATGACTGAATAAAAAAATGAAATGTATAAATAGAAGGACAAAAAATTAGATTCTTCGTTTTTGTTCACATCTTTTTCTAAGCGTAATAAATAGCAATTCAAAGAAATAAGAAAACAGAGGCAAAAAACGAAAATAGGTAACCAACTATTGGCATGAAAATGATGTATCTCTACGAAAATGAGTGAACAGATAAAAATAAAACCTAACAAACTATAAATGAATAATTTCTGAAATCTTTTTTGCATTTTGCGAAGCTTATAATTATGTATTGAACGATTATAGCATCTGATGTTTATAGTGATTGTAGAAAAAAATCACCATGCTTTATGCATGGTGATTTTTAATTCTTGCAGATCTATTTGGATTATTAAGCATGCAATTTTGCAAACAATTGTTGGCTCACGCTATCTAAATTTTGTGGAATTGCAATCGCTGCAACAAAGCGGTCTGGGCGAAGAATCGTAACAGATTCAGTGGTTTTACCAAACCAACTACGAATATCAGTACCAATATCACCAATCGTAATCACATTGTCGTACTTGGTGCGATTTTCATTGCTAAGCTGAACAGCAGGCAATACTTGGATAAATTTAACGCCCAATTTTTGCCATTTTTTTATGGTCGCATCTGACAGACCCCATTTCGGATCGACGCCCCAAGCAATGATTGCAAAGTCGTTACCGATGACTTCATCGAGTAGGACTTTCTCACCAGATTCAAGTTGAACATGTGGTTGAATGAACATTTTACCCACAGGTGAATCTTTAACACCGTTATTGATCAATGCACCGTCGTTGTACTTCGGCATTGGCTTGAAGCGCATTTCCAATAGATATTGTTTGATCGGTTTGATGTAATTGAGCGCATAGGCAATACCATCACGCACAAAACCTTGCCATTTTTTTGGTGGCGCAAGGACATGACCCGCCATTACAGAAAGATCAATCATCGCTTTGGCATGATCTTTACGTTCAACTTGGTATGTATCTAAAAGCGCAGGGCCAGCTTTGCCTTGTACAACCATAGCAACTTTCCACGCAAGGTTGAATGCATCACGCATACCACTGTTATACCCTTGACCTTGCCATACTGGCATGATGTGCGCAGCATCGCCTGCAAGTAAAATACGGTCTACACGGAATTTATCTGCAATACGGGCATTGTGGGTATAAACACGCTGACGAATCACTTCAATACCATCGGTCGTTGGAAGTACTTTCGACAATAATTTGGCAATGTTTTCAGGTTTGCTTAATTCTTCTTGAGTTTCACCAGGCATCACCATAAATTCGAAACGACGAATACCGTGTGGAAGTGCAGCAGATACATAAGGACGCACAGGGTCACAGCATAGGTAAATGTGTGGCGTTGCAAGTGGGTCATTATTGATGTCGATCACGATCCATTGGTTCGGTGCAGTTTTACCATCGAAGCCAATGTTGAGGGTACGACGTACTACTGAGTTACCACCATCACAAGCAATCAAATACTGCGCTTGAATTTTTTCAGCTTCACCGTCTTTATTTTGAATATTGAGCGTTACACCATTGGCATCTTGGCTAAAATCAGACAATTGACGAGAGAATAAAACATTTGTGGTTTCGTACTGTTTTAAACCTTGTAGTAGTACATTATCGACTTGCGGTTGAATAAAGGCATTACGACGTGAGAAACCAAATTCACGAGTGAGCGGTTGAATGTCTGCGAAACAACGACCTTTAGGGGTTAAGAAACGCATCGCGTGGTTCGGTGTCGTATGCGGTAACACTTGGTCCACTAAACCTAATGATTGGATGGTACGTAATGATTCATCATCAATACCAATCGCACGTGGGTAGTCAATCAGGCTGTCCAGTTGTTCAATCACAGTGACATTGACGCCTTGCTTACTTAAGTAGTTTGCAATGGTTAAGCCGACAGGACCTGCGCCCAGAATGGCAACTTCCGTTGTGTAATTTGCTTTATTGCTCATGCGTAAACATCCAATCACTTCACATATGCCACTATTAAGTTCTAAACAGAGACTTTCAACAAGCTAGGCATAAGTCGAAACGATGAATCGAATTGTCGTGTTTTTTGCAGGGTTTTATTTTAAGTGGATGATATATATTTATTTATATGAAAATCATCAATCATTTTGAATGATTTATCGATCATTAAAATCTATCAATCAGTGGCTTTGAGTATAAAAAAGCCGAACCATTTTTCAATGATCCGGCGACTTTAATTCATTTAGCACAACATTTTATTAGTGAGGGATAAATGTTGAGCAGCAGACTAAATGAATTTAGCGTGTGGAGTACGCTATTCGTCTATTACTGAGCAGGTTGAGCAGCAGTACCTTCAGCATTTGCTTCTGAAGCAGGTTGAGCAGCAGTACCTTCAGCAGCAGTTGTTTCAGTCGCTGGCTGTTCTTGAGTGCTAACCACTACTTTTTCTTGTTCAGGCGCTTCTTGTTTATCTTTGCTTGCAGCAAAACTTGTTGCAGCTGCAGCAGCTAGAGTAGAAGCAAGTAAAATTTGAGTTAATTTCATTTTGAGCATCCTTATATATTTTAGTAAGTCCTGAAAAGATCATCACGTCCATCAGGAGAGAACTCATGCTAAATCGAGAAAACCGAGTGATCAATGCGAGCAACAAAGTGAAACAGACTGGTTAACTGGATGAATACATAACCTTCCATCCTGTGTTTTAAATGTAAAAAAATATCGGAATCTTCATTTAACTTTGCAAGAAAAAATGACCAAATCGACTTCATGATTCATTCATTGTTTACATGATGATTACATCGATGTCGTAAATAAGCAGAATCCAGAAATTTCGATAAAATCCAAATGTAAGGATTCTTTTCGATATGACCATTTTTTTTAATATAAGGGTTAACTTTGCCAATAAAGTGTGACCAGATATGTCATGCATTCATGCAAATGGAATAACAGGCTGTTTAACAGCCAGATCATCATTCAATGCCTCGGATACTAGGCTGATCTATGCTTTAGAAAAATGAAGACAGAGAAATGAACACTAAGCTTGCAGCATTTTTTTGAAATCATTATGGTAAAGGCCATTAATCATTGGCTATTTATTTGAGTGACTCACTTTTGAAATTAGTTTCTACCCACGGTGCGATTCCTGTTCATATTATTTCTGGCTTTTTAGGTGCGGGTAAAACCACAGTTTTACAGCAGTTATTGAAGCAAAAGCCAGCGGGCGAAACTTGGGCCGTACTGATGAACGAGTTTGGACAAATCGGGGTCGATCAACAGATGTTGCCGCAAGATCAGGGCTTTGCGGTCAAGGAATTATTGGGTGGTTGTCTATGTTGTAGCAGTCAACTGCCGATGCAAATTGCGTTGTCACGATTATTGTCAGAGGTGAAACCCGACCGACTGTTTATTGAGCCGACAGGTTTAGGGCATCCGGGACAACTTTTGGAGCAATTGACCGAGCCACATTGGCATCCGCATTTAGCCATGCGAGCATTGGTGACCGTGGTCGATGGCTCACGCTTACATGATCAAGATTGGACGTCACAAAACCTGTATGCCGATCAACTCAAAGTGGCACAAATCGTTGTGGTGTCTCATGTCGATTGTATGAGTGATGCCGATCAAGCTGGTTTGGAACGACTCAAACAAGCATATTTACCGTATCAGCAGCAATGGATCAATGTTGTAAAAGGTGATTTAAAACTGGCAAATATTGATCTCGCCTATGTGGGAAGTCCACGTAAAATTCAGCCTTTATTGGCGATACAAAAGCAAATGCTGGTCGATGTGCCCACAGAAATTAAACAGTTGCCTTATCATTATGTTGAATCCGCTCAGGGCTATAGTGTCGCAGGTTGGAAACTCCCAAAACGATGGACCTTCGACTTTTTTGAGTTGTTAGATTTACTCTGTGAGCAGCAAGATTGGCTACGGATCAAAGGTATTTTTCAGACAGACCAAGGTTGGAAAACCTTTAACTTTAATCCCGATCAGTTTAATTATCAGTCGAGCGAGGAAAGTATCGATAATCGTGTCGAAATTATTTACCAAACTGAACGTGAATGGCTCGAATTTGAAGATCGCTTAATGCAGTGTCGTATCGATGCCGAGAAAGCTGAGAAATAAGTAAATCAGCGCAGCAAAAGCTTGCTAAATCTTATATGCTAGGCGCCAAATTTGAGGACTTTACCATGGCGCTAAAAGCTACAATTTATAAAGCAGATTTGAACATTGCCAATATGGATGTACACCAATATGGTGATTATCAATTGACGATGGCTTTGCATCCTTCTGAAACGATTGAACGTTTGATGGTACGTGTCTTGGCATATGCACGCTATGCAGATGAAGCATTAGAATTTACCAAAGATCTTTTCGAAACAGACGAACCAGCGCTGTGGGAAAAAGATTTAACAGGTCAATTGGTGAAATGGATTGAAGTCGGTTGCCCTGACGAAGACAAAGTCAAAAAAGCCAGTGCACGTTGCCCACACGTTGCTGTGATTAGCTATGGTTCTTCAGTAGACGAATGGTACAAACGCAACAGCAAACTGAAAACCCTGAAGAATGTTGAAATTTGGCAATTATCTGAAGCGAGTACAGCTGCCATTCAAGAGTTATGCGAACGAACCATGTCTTTACAATTAAATGTGATGGATGGCGAATGGACTTTGATTGGTGATAAAGCTCAAGCGGTGATTGAATGGACACAATTGCAATAAGCATTTGATGTGATTTAACTCATCACGATGGATGTGAGTTCAGGCTTGCATCCTGACTATAAAATTCGGTATATCTACAAACAATGAGAAAATTTTAAAGATGGGGAGCAGCCGATGTACCCTGATTTTTATTTGTTATTTGTGGCGCTTATGATTGGCGCTGTCATTGGTGCGGAACGTGAGTACCGAAGTAAGTCGGCAGGTCTGCGCACCATGATTATGGTCAGTTTAAGTTCATGTTTATTTACTATCTTATCGTTACGTATCGGCGTTGATAGTCATGATCGAATTGCGGCCAATATTTTGACTGGCCTCGGCTTTTTGGGTGCGGGGGTAATTTTTAAAGATGAAAATCGAATTTCAGGCATTACCACAGCAACTACCATTTGGATGACCGCTGCCTTAGGCATGGCTGCGGGAGCGGGCTATGTCATGCTGAGCTTGATTGGTACGGTGATTGTGCTGATCGTTTTAATTGTTTTGATTTATATTCAAGCGTGGATTGAAGCGAAAAACCAAGCACGGAGTTATCGTATCGTTTGTCACTTTCGACAACAAACGCTGGATGACTATGAAGAGCTGTTTAAAACCTATCAAATGCAAGTGGTTCGTAGTGTGCGACATAAAACTGAACATAAAATCAGTGGGCGTTGGATCTTAATTGGCTCTGCGACAAACCATAGAAAATTAACTCAAGATCTAATGAATGATCAGGATATTCTGGAGCTCAATTTTTAACAGCGTATTTACTACGGCATCCAAAGTAATCCTGTTTATAATAGGGTTTTATTTTGATTGCGGCATTTGAGGTTGAGAGCATGAGCAAAGAATTAGAAATTATTGACTTAGTGGTAGGCGAAGGTAAAGAGGCGGTTAAAGGTGCTTTGATTACAACTCACTATACTGGTTGGTTAGAAGATGGTACTAAATTTGATTCATCATTGGATCGTGGTAATTATTTTGAAACGGTGATTGGTACAGGCCGTGTAATTAAAGGTTGGGATCAGGGCATCATGGGGATGAAAGTCGGTGGTAAACGTAAGTTAATCGTACCATCACATTTGGCTTATGGTGAGCGTAAAATGGGTAATGTAATTCCTGCCAATTCAAATCTTATTTTTGAGATTGAATTGTATGACGTAAAAACTCGCGATTAATAGATCAATAGTTTTAGATCAATGACATGGACGTTATTGATCAATTGGATAAAATAGATGTTGTTATTTTTGTCTTTTACCGTAGATTAGAATAATTACTCGAGTATAAACGCAGGAATCAAAGCCATTGTATTTACAGTTGCCTTGTACCAGATTGTTCTGGGTTTTTACCTTTATTATTTTTACACTGGCATTTACTGTATCGACTGTTCAAGCACAGTATGAAACTGCGCCTAAATCATTTTATTTAAAGCATCAAAACGAAGTTAACCAAATCTACTTCACAGAAGATACCAGTAGCCTATTGCAAGGCAAATGGTTGTTTTATCCAAATCAATTTTTAACGTCTCCAAGTTCAGTTCTGGTCGGTCAAACGGTCTATCTGCCTGCTTCATTTAAAGACATCACAGGGGACAGTAAGGGTTTTGGGACATTTACTGGACATTTCCAAATCCCCAAACAATTTATTGGCCGTCGTATCGCAATATTGATTCCAAATCAGTACGGTGCGTATCGGGTATTTTTAAATGGTGATGTGATCGTCCGTTTGGGTGAAGTGGGACAAACTGAAGCAGAACAAAAAACGGAAAATGCGCCGCGAATTGCCTATTTCGTCGCTCAAGATGAATATTTCACCTTAACCATTCAAGCTTCGAGTTTTAACAGTATGCATGGCGGTTTTGAAAACCCAATGCGCATTGGTATTGCCAAGACGGTAAACCGCCAGTTCCAACGACAAATGATGAGTATTGGAATGGTGTCGGGCGCCGTTTTGGGTGTGGGACTATTTACGATCCTATTTTCTGTTTTCCGAGGTTTACGCGGTCGCAATAGCCGAAGTAATTTGGTGTTTGGCTTATTTATTGTCTTTTTAGCACTCCATAATTTATTTTCAGCACCTTATGCCTATACAACTTTTACCGATATTAATTGGTTGTGGGGCACGCGATTAGAATACTTATTTACCTATTTGGCATCGATTTTCTTTTTAAGTTATATCCACTTGCTCAGTCGTCGCTATTTATTTACCTTAAATTATCAGATCGCGATGTTGCTGTTGTCGTTGAATATTTCAGTGACTTTTGTTTCGACGCCTGAAATTTTTCAACCTTTGGCAACTTACAGTTTTGCCTATGTGATCGTTGTTCTAAGTAATTTTGCTTATGGTTTTTACCTAACACTGAAAAAGAAAGAGCCGTATTCAAAATTAAATTTAATCGCGGTTATTTTCCTGTGCATTACTTTTTTAAACGACTTTTTGCTGATGATGAATTTGATTGATTCCGTCAATTTATCGTTCATTTCAACCAGTTTGTATGCCTTGTTGATCATGTTTCAGCAATCGCACCATTATGCACAGCAGTCGATGCATACCGAGCAGTTAAATAATAGTCTGCTTGAGCTAAACAGTTCACTCGATCAGAAAGTCAAAGAGCGCACCTTACAGCTCCATGAGCTGAATAAAAAATTAGAGCTACAAATTCGTATTGATGCCTTAACGGGGGCATTCAATCGTCGTGCTTTGAATGCAGAAATTCAACGTTTATATTCAGAAGTCCGTTTTCATAGTCATCGAACATTGGTCTTTGCCATGTTAGATGTCGATTATTTTAAAAATTATAATGACCACTATGGACATCTCAAAGGCGATGAGGTGTTACAGCAGATCGTGAAAACCATGCAAAATACCCTGCCAAGTTCAGCCTATGTGGCTCGCTATGGGGGAGAAGAGTTTGCCATATTGATGCATGATGTTCCGTATGCGATTGCCCAAGAACAATTGCAATTGGTACTCGAAGCCATGCGTAATGAACAACTTGAACATGTTAATCGGGGGGATGACAAAAATTACGTCACACTGAGTTTGGGCATGGCATGGATGGATAAGCAAAATGACTTCGACAGTATCGAAGCCTTAATGAAGCATGCAGACCATTATTTATATATGGCTAAACAGGCAGGACGCGATCAACTTAAGCCTTGATACTCCGTTGTAAACGGCGAAAACTTTGCGGTGCTATCGCTAGTATCCTTTGCCAATACTTATTTAGATTGATCTCTTTTTAAACTCACCTATCATAATCATCCTATTTGAAAATCTATCTTTTTATGAGGTTTGCCTCTCTACTAATAGAGCTGTTTGACCAATTTGAGCGGAACATCGGCAGGCTCAAAATCCTGATGTGCGACAAAGCCATATTTTTGGTAAAAGGCGAGTGCTGTATGAGTACTTTCTAGACTGATCTCGGTAATATTCTTTTTTCGGACGCAGTGCATCATGTTTAACAATAATGCCTTACCAATGCCTTGGTACTGACGTTCAGGGCAGATATAGTTCAGTAGAATTTGTCCCTGATCACTGACTAAAATAAAGCCGACCACTCGATTGTCACTGACGTAGACCCAACTATCGTTGTAAAGCATCCACATTAAGATATTTGATTGATTTGCCTCCTCAAGCCAAGTTTGAATCACACTTTCATTACGTTGATGGTCCTGGATACATGAACGAATGCTGTTGTGAATCACGTGAATAATTTCGGGTATATCCTGAATTTGTGCTTCGCGTATCATAATTTTTTCTTTTTATAAAAAACTCCAACAGCCTGCCATTTCAGAAGATATCGCCCTGTGCTTAAAGAGGCTTCTTGTTGCGTTTTATGTTTTTTTGCAGCCATTGCGCCGTTGGGTTGGGTTTTTATTTCAAAATTGTTGCAAAATTTACAAATGTATATTTATAAATTAATCGTTAAATACGGATAAATAACCACATAAATGCATCTAACTATACTGTTTTTAAAGTAATAATAGATATTTTAGAAATGTATACACACTTAATAATTTCAGCAGGTGTAATAGTTTGAAATAAATTAGCAAAGAAAATAGGCAAGATTTCAGCTTTAAAATAATTTTGTATGAATTTTAAACGTTATTGTGCGTTATATTAGTCCATAAAAATATTCGATGATTCAAGATGTGCATGCGCGTCATCGGCAGTAGGTTGTTATTATGGTTAATTTTCTCATTGTGATATGTATTCTGATTGCGTTGTCTGCAGCAGGAATCGTGGTCAAAAAAATGATAAAAACAGAAAAATATCGTCAAAAATATATGCGTTACCAAGCACCAAAAAAATCGAACAGTATCTCTCTAGCATCAAATGATGATGCTATACGCCAAGTCGATCAAGTCATTGAAGTTGATGAATATGAACAGCAACTTTTTGATGATATTGCGGAAATTTTCTTTCAACAACAATACAAATTAGATTCGCTACAGGCAGCCGAACAGTTACAAGAAGTTTTTTTACGTCGCATGCCAGTCAATTGTAAAACTCAAATACGCCAATTAGATTTGAATGAATGGTCGATTTATTGGAGTTTTTACAATCAATCGCTCGAGTATTATTTAGGCCGATACGGCGAGTTTTATACACATGTCGACCGTTTTGGCGAAGAACATAAAATTGAATATCGCTATCAAGACTCTGCAAGTTGAAGCAAAATGCGGTCTCGGACTAAATCGAGATAACTCAAATCATCGCTCATTCGAGCCATTAAAATTGCGCCTTCATAATCCGCCAAGCTGACTTTGGCAAGTTGCGTGGCGTGTTCGATGGTCATGCATCGCTTAAAAAACACTTCAAAGGCGAGTTGCCACTCGTGAAAGATGGATTGTAATTTTGCAAAAATCTCAGTTGGCAAATGTTGCCGCTCCATACTTAATATCCCGACTAAACAACCTAATCCACCTTGGCTAAAAAACTGGATGGCCAGTTGATGGATGTGCGGGTAAGTTTGTTGAGGTGATGCAGTGGATTGCTGTAATTGCTGAAAAATACTGTGCTTTAACTTCACGTGTGTCAGGTTTAAAATTTCCATCAGTAAAGCGTCTTTATTCGGATAGTCATAATAAAACGCAGCTTTTGAGAGTCCACAGGCTTCAGCCAATTTCCCCATGCTGCAGCCCATATAGCCATAGCGTTTAAAGGCGTGTGCTGACTGTAACAATAGATGTTCAGAGGTGTTTTTCCGTGGACGCATGTATCTCTCTATCCGAATAATTCAATGTGCTATGTATGAAGTAAATTGGTCTAGGCGACTAATAGCTCGTTAAACCGTCCAATCACTTCCTGCCATAAGAGTTCAGCACCTTTGCGGAAATAACCCATATGACCAATCTGTTTTAGACCATAATCTTGCGCTTCAATATTGATATAGTGCATTGATGCTTGCGCATAATGTTGCATAAAAGCATGTCGTGAATTGGGTAATGCCCAATCATCATCAAGTGCAGCGACCGCATAGATCGGCGTTTGAACTGCAGCATATTGTTGAGACAGCTCACTCAGCTCAGGGTCGGCAAAGAAATAGGTTGGGTTTTTACACCAACGACGCCATTGTTTATAGACATCGACAGGAAGGTCAGCGCCCATATTGAGTTTGCTCCAAGGCAAATACCCTTTGACAGCAACCATCGGTGGAAAAACGATATTCCACATCACATGAACCTTCATTTTTTCTTTAAAGGGCATATAGCCATGCCAACCTGCGCCAGTGCCAAAACAATACATGGCACGTATCTGATCATGATTTGAGGTAAGGCCTAGTGCTTGACCGCCATAAGAGTGTCCCACTAGAAAAGTTTGCAAGCAGTGTTGTTGCATATAAGCTATGGCACCAGAAAGGTCATAACGTCCCCAGTCGAGGTAGGACATTTTAAAGCCTTTGAGTTTTGGAGGAGCAGAACGTCCAATACCACGATAATCAAAAGTTAATACTTGATAACCGAGTCCAGCGGCGTATTCGGCAAAACGACGGTAAAATTGTTGAGGTACACCTGTCGCACTTGAAATAATAATATTGGCTTTAACGGCAGAATTAGGCCGATATTCAACACCTGAAAGTGTATAACCATCGGTTGCTGGGAAACTCACGGGTGTACTGTGTATTTCTTGCGTTGTTTGTTCTAAATCCGTTGGCATAATTTTTCTCTTGATGTTGCAGGGCGTTAAAGGTTTATTCGATTTATCCATAGGCTTATTTGCCCTGAAAATTGGCTGCACGACGTTGTAGCATGGCCATCACACCTTCTTGTACATCTTGTGTTTTTAGTAATAGTTGTAAAAGCTGATCTAATTGAGCAAATGCAGCATCGGCTCCCAAATGCACACCTTGCTGTGCTGCAGCGAGTGTTGCCTGAACCGCTAGTGGTGCGGCCTGCGCAATTTGTTCCGCAAGTTCAATGGCACGAGATAAGGGTGCTTGGTCAGTGATTTCAGTCACCAAGTTCATGTCATATGCCGTTTGCGCATTGAAACGTTCACCTGTGAGTAAATAGCGCATGGCTTTATTCCAACCCGCTGCTTGCACAAAGCGAACTGTTGCGCCACCAAAGGGAAGAATGCCACGTTGCACTTCCATTTGAGCAAACTCCGTGTGACGCTGTGCGATCACGATATCGGCATTCAGCATGAGTTCAATACCCGCTGTAAAACAGAACCCTTGTACCGCGACCACAACTGGTTTTTTTCGTTGTCGTGAGTTGGTTCCCCACGGATTAATTTGCTGATCAGGAAAATTAAACAGCCCGCTGCCAAGTTTGGGTTGTAGTTCGACCAGATCTAGACCCGCAGTAAAATGATCGCCATGAGCAAAAATTACCGCACAGCGTAAATTTGGATCATCTTCATATTCAGTGAGCGCCAGTGAAAGGTCATGAATTAAATGACTGTCAAACGCATTTCGTTTATCTGCACGGTCCAAACCGATTAAATAAAGATGACCACGAATTTCTCGACTTACACGACCTTGTTGTTCTGACATTTGGATGATTCCTTCTGATTATTCTTTAGGCATATCTAAGTTTTTAAACGATTGTTAGAAAACTGTCAAAACTGATGCGTTCAAAACATCAAAATCAAAGTAAGTTGGATGAGTGGTTTTATTTAAAAATTACAGAGTTGATATGAAATAGTGCAGGATATAGCTTGCCTTTGGGCTGATTTTTTCCATAATAGCTGCAGCTTTTTTAAGGCCCAATCAACCATGTCAAACTTAGAAATTTTTGCAGTCATTATTAGCTTAATAGGGGTGACTTTAACCATTAAGCGAAATATGTGGTGTTGGTGGTTTAACTTTGCCGCTTTTTTGCTGTATGCCTACCTGTTTTATACCTACAAACTTTATGGCGAAACCATTTTGCAGTTTTTCTTTGTGGTGGTGAACTTCTACGGTTTTTATCATTGGTTGAAGGGCAAACAACAAGACCACGACATTCGTATTGAACCGATTGCGACCAAACTCGTGATCTTTCAAATGCTCTTAGCAGCGGTGGGCGGTTTGATTTTTGGTTTAAGTTTGCACTATTTTACCGATGCAGCCGTGCCAATTTTGGATGCACAATTGGCCGCGTTTAGCTTACTCGCAACGTATTGGACCAGCCGGAAACATATTGCTACTTGGGTGCTTTGGGTATTTGTCGATATAATCTATGTGGGTATGTTTATATACAAAGACCTGTATCTCACTGCGGCGTTGTATGCTGGTTTTGTGGGCTTGGCGGCATTTGGTTGGTGGCAATGGACACAAGTCAAAAATAAACAGCAGCAACAGGCGATGAAAGCTTTATCCACTTAGCCCACAGATGTTTTTTTCATTCCCAATTTGACAATTTATAAAAATATATTTACTTTGTAACCATAAAGGGCATTTCATAATCGGGCTTCACCCCGATGAGAAGTGCCTTTTTTATGCCTTAAGAAATGTGGCTGTGTTCATTTGAGTCTAAGACATGTCATAAAATCCTCTGTGAATTTATAAGCAAAATTGGGTGTCTGCGAAGCTTGATTTTAATAGCCGATGATCCGATCCCGATGAATATGTAAAGAGCGTGCAGAGTCATGATTATCGATTTTCAACTTGGGCAGCAACTGCGTTTTGACCGACAAGCTACGGTTCTACTGCAGCAAAAGGCGAGCTTTTTTCAGTTTGAGCAAATAGCAGATGTGTATAACGCTGAATGGCTCAAGGCATTTCCACAAGGGACGCAATGTAGCATCAGCGGTTTGGATGATGGTGCAGATGAATACGGCATCCAGATCAGTTATAAACACCAAAGCATCTTGATCGATTATTCACAACCGATCAAATTGGTACACCGTGATCGGGATGGTGTAGTGCATAGCATGCTGTTAAATTAACAACTTAAATTAAACTGAGATTTATAAAAGCAGTACCACAAAGATTTGTTATAGAAATATAAAAATAAGCGCAAGAAGAAATGAAAAGATATGGGAAGCTATTAAAGCAATGACGCAACTTGATCCCAAAGATTCAACATTTGAAATTTTTAATCAGCTATGTTTTGAACTGTTTCATCATTATGGCTCGCACTGCAAGTCTTTTGAACCTAGCGCTTTAATACATGCAAAACCAATGCAACAGCTTCCTGAACAAGCCAGCTTTGATATTTTTAGCCTCGACTTTGGTCATTGGTACGCAAAGTTGTCCTATGCAGGGATGTATTTAAAAATTGATGCGGGCTGGGAATTTCAGCTCGAGTTGAAAAATCAGCATGGGCAAATATTTCAAAAAAGCCTTTAAGGCAGAGTCCCTCTGAGTTGCAGTATGGCAATTCTGTTTTTCTAGCTTGGTTTCAGGTCAATGACAGCGACAGCGCTTTCCGATTTAATCCAAAGCACAGTTTTAGCAACTGTAGACTGGGCGAAATAAAACAATAAAACCAATATTGACCTGAAGGATTACGAGAATGGCACATCAATTTACCGTCAATGCCACAATTCATGGCGTTTCACTTGAAGATTTTAAACGACTAGCCGCAGATATCAGCTTGCATGAAGCGGTGTGCAAACGCATACCGGGTGAAAATCTAGAAATTTTAGAATCAAAAAAAACAGGTGATATGTATACCTTAAAACGTGCCTATAACTTGGATGTAAATATTCCAGATATTGCCAAGAAGTTTTTAAAAGATGCGTTTCGTCTGAAACGTACGGATATTAGTAATTTGGCGGCATTAACCTCTGACGTCAAACTAGATCCGAACCTACCGCTCGAAGCCAGTTGTAAACGAAGTGTCAGTGGTGATGCAACACAAGTGAGTTTCAATTTGGACTGGACGGTGAAAGTCAAAGTTCCACTGATTGGTGGATTACTTGAAAAACATGCAGAAGGTGAAATTCGTCGTTTTAGTCAGCTTGAGATTGAAATTGTAGAAGATGAATTGCGTAAAAATTTAAAAGCCTGAATTGATTTGAAAGCAAGTTAAAAAAAGCGGTCATTGACCGCTTTTTTATTTTTAGTGCGAAGTTTTTTCAAAACGTTGACGATAGAGCATCGCAGTAAAGAAGGTCACCAAACAGACAGTCCAAATATAATACATGGCGCCAATGTTGCTGTATAAAGTCAACCATTGAACCAATGGCAAAGTGATACCACCCGCGATGGCATAAGCCAAATTGTATGAAAATGAAATGCCCGAGAAACGAATCTGTGCAGGGAACATTTTCACCATACTATAAGACACCATACCAACCGTGCCTGATGCCAAACCGAGCAGCATATAGAGCGCAAACACGGTCGATGCTGCCACATGGCCCAAGCTGTTATAGAACACTCCCGCAATTATCGCAACAAGGAGGGAACCGAATAGCATCACTTTACCCGCACCGAAGCGATCTGCCAAAAGACCTGCCAAGATACAACCGACCATTTGCATCACAATAGCGGCACTTTGCATTTTAAAGGCATCGGCACGTTCAAAACCAAAGGCGCCCGTGAGTAAATTTGGCATCGCTAAAATCAGCACAACAACGCAGCCAGTTAAGAACCATGTAAACAGCATACCAATCACAACGCCTGTTTTGTGCTGTTGCAGCACTTGTTTCACAGGAAGCTCTTTAGCCAATTGTTTCTTTTCTTGCATGGCTTTAAATACAGGCGTTTCTTTTAAATAACTGCGGAGATAGAGCGCAACAAAGCCAAAGATTCCGCCTAGAATGAATGGAATCCGCCATGCCCAATCATGGATTTCTGACTCTGTAAATTGTAATGAAATAAACAATGACATCAGTGCGCCCAATAGGATACCCAAAGATAAGCCGGCAGTGAGTAGACCATTGGCGATACCAATTTTTTGCTCAGGCACATGCTCTGAAACAAAAGTCCATGCAGCAGGGATTTCACCACCAATCGCGATGCCTTGAATCACACGCATCAGTAGGAGCAAAAGTGGTGCTGCATAGCCAATACTTTCAAAAGTTGGCATTACACCGATCATCAGCGTAGGCAAAGCCATGAGTAAAATAGACAAACTAAATAAACGCTTACGACCAATCAAATCGCCAAAATGCGCCATTACGACACCACCCAATGGGCGGAAAAAATATCCGGCTGCAAAAATACCGTAGGTATTCAGCATCGCCCAAAATGGACTGAGTCCAGTGGGGAAAAACAGTTCCGAAATAATTTTGGCGTAGAACACATAAATGACAAAGTCATAAAACTCAAGTGCGCCACCGAGGGATGACAGTCCGAGGGTGCGTTTATCTTGACGAGTCAGGCGTGGCTGAGCTTCCATGCAAATATTTTCCAGCAGCAAATAGCATTTGACGATTTTAGTGATTCAATTTTTTATTGAATAATCAAACTTTGTTGTCTCATTAAAAACTTATAGTTATGAAAATATTATTAATTAAGAACAAAATAATATAGATAAAGTCGCATTAACTTAAAGAATGATTGGTAATAGATAATGGCGTACCTTGATGTATAAATGATAAATATCAATGGCATAGGGTAGTATGATCTACTATTTTACTTTGTGCTCTATATAAACCACAAAAGATTCAAAGCCATAGCACGCTGTTGTTTTATACTCAGAACCGATAATAATGCATATTGCATGGTTGTTTTTTTAAAGTGATTTCAGCCCGCTAGACTTAAAAAGGATAAAAACATGAGTAATGTTGCTGCTGTTGCACAGCGTGGTGAGGCAATTTTGACGCACACTGCCGCAGAGGTGCAAGCATCTGAAATAGGTTCTGCATGGTTAATTGCACTAAGTGAAACACTGTATGCCACTATGCTTGAGCGTCAAGGCGTAGGCATTGCCGCGCCGCAAATTTATGTTTCAAAGCGGGTGATTATCGTGGCTTCACGTGCAAATTTACGCTATCCCGATGCGCCTGAAATGGAGGCGATCGTGATGGTCAATCCAGTGATTACATCTCGATCTACGACCACGGTTTTGGGTGAAGAAGGCTGCTTAAGTGTGCCGAATGCACGAGGACAAGTCCCGAGAGCCGAGCAAATTCACGTGCGATATTTGACCCTTCAAGGTGAAGTCAAAGAGAAAACCCTGAATGGCTTTCCTGCACGGATCGTACAACATGAGGTCGATCATCTGAACGGGATCTTATTCACCGAGCGTTTAGAATAATAAACTGTACTATTTCAAAAAGATAAAAGTGACCAATTGAGCTAAAAAAAATAGCGGAAAAGTAATTTGAATAGTGGTGTAAGTGAAGTTTAAAGGCTTCAAAGGTTGCACTTTTAACTGTGAAAATAGGCTTTCTTTTTGAAGTTAAAACCTTGTATAACTAGCGAAATAATAAAATAAAAAAGAAGATTAATGGGGAAAAATTGGGGCAATGCTGTCTGTACGAAATGGGGCGTACAATGGCGTAAATTGAAGCATCTTTTGTTTGAGTCAGACTATCTCATCATCAATTGGTCTGACTACGATAAAGGGCGTTTACTTCTCATCTTTGGCATGCTGAGTCAAGTTAGCGTGTTGAAGTGGTGCATCATGAATTTTTATTATTCGACCAATCGGATTTGGTTTAATCCGAGTGAACTCAAGTTCAGGATTATCGTCGCTTGTATAGTCCTACTCAGTTATGGCGTATTGGCAGTACTCAGTCTTTATTTCAAAAAATATTTAAATTTTAGACTGTTTTTTAGCTATTTTGCGCCCGTCCTATTTGGGATCGGCATGATCTATGGTGGCTATATGATCGGGATCTATAGTCCTGCCACTATGGCGGGGACGGTCAATCTGCTGATGGTCGGTTTGGTTTTTTATCGTCCTGCAATTATGCTCAGTATTACATTTCCGATCACACTGTTTATTGGCTACATTTGCTATCAAACTTCGATTGACCATCTAGAATATGCACCGATTTTCAGCCCAGCTTTAAAACAGAGTGAGTTTTACGACAATGCCTTTTGGCTGATGAGTATGGCGGAGTTGTATTTACCTATATTGATCGTCAGTGCAGTATTTTTTCAGATTTTGCTTTTACAGTGGCGACACCGTGAACAAAAGATGGAAGTCCTCAGCCGTGTCGATGGGCTGACCAATGTGTTTAACCGACGTTATGTTAGTCATGAACTTGATACACTCAGCAAACAGACACAGCCTGAATTTGCAGTGGTTTTACTTGATCTCGACCATTTTAAACTGATCAATGACCAATATGGACATGATGCAGGAGATGCCGTTTTACAACGTGTTGCTCAAATTTTAAATGACAATACTCGTGTACAAGATGTGGTTGGACGTTATGGCGGTGAAGAATTTATTTTAATTTTAAAAAATCAGAGTTTAGAGCAGGCGATAGAGGTCGCTGAACGCTGTCGATTGGCCATTTCTGAAGCTGAAACTATGATAGCCAACCATCAAATGTTGAAGATTAGTGCAAGTTTCGGTGTAGCAACTGCGATTGAGGGGACACCGTCTGCTGTGGTCACGCGTATGGCCGATCAAGCGCTGTATATGGCAAAGCAACAAGGTCGTAACCAAGTGCGTAGCTTTCGTGAGTTAAACTTTGCAGAAGATTAAATAATTTAAACGATAGTTATGCAGCAATTACAATTTCAGCTCGGATTAGCGCAGCTCGACTTTCAGACCGAGCAACAGAATATTCATTTTGATCATGGCTTAGTCGCTTTGGTGCAAAAATGTGTTCGACATCAGCGCTTCGATGCTTTGGCAATTGAATATTTGATCTATGAAATTGAAGAAATTTTAGAACGATTACAGCTCGATTATCAGACGCAGCGCTATGCTCAGTCGAATGATGCGATGCTGCATATATTGGCGCAGACCTTTTTTGAACATGCGACCCGCATTGAACGACAAAGCTTAGAACATGGCTTTAATGAAATGATTGAACACACTGAATATTATCAAAATCTCTTTGGTGAACAGGCAATCATTCAACTCAGTTATTTCGTTTTTATTCGAGAAATGATGCACCATTTGAATATACAGCACATACAGGTTTTAGCTCAGAACACGGCTTCACCATAAGGACTTATACAGAGGCAGCTCAATTTGTTATAAATAAAAAAGCACACAACAAAAAATAGCCCTTATGAAAACGCCTGTTCCAGATTATTTACAGCATGTCCTCAATGCCTGCGATGCCAATCAACACGGAGCTTTGGCAGATTATATTCCTGAGTTAGCTAACGCCAATCCGAATAGACTGGCTTTGGCACTGTCTACCGTAGATGGCACGATTTATTCCACGGGTGATGACGAAGTCGAGTTCACCATTCAGTCGATGTCTAAACCTTTTGCTTATGCCTTAGCGATTCGTCATCTTGGTTTAGACAGCGTTTTACAAAAAGTCGGTGTCGAGCCATCGGGAGAGGCGTTTAATCAAATTGCACTCGATCCACAAAGCAATACCCCGAAAAACCCGATGATCAATTCGGGAGCAATCACCACACATTCACTATTACCGCATGACGAGCACAGCACCCGAGCTGAAAAACTCCGTGAATTTTTAAGTGAACTGGCAGGGCGTGAGCTGAGTTTTGATGAAGCGGTTTACCAGTCTGAAGTGAAGACGGCTTTTCGAAATTTGTCGATTGGTTACATGCTGCGCACAGTCGGTGTACTTGAAGAAGACCCTGAAGATGTGGTGAACGGCTATATTCGTCAGTGTGCAATATTAGTGACGGTTAAAGATTTGGCAAAAATGGCCAGTGTGCTTGCCAATGGTGGTGTGCAAGCTGCCACAGGGAAACGGTTGCTGTCACGTTCGGTGGTGCGCCAAGTGTTGAGTGTGATGATGACTTGCGGCATGTATGATGCTGCGGGTGATTGGCTGACAACGGTTGGTATTCCTGCAAAAAGTGGTGTGACCGGTGGCATCATGGGGGCTTTGCCAGGGCAGGTTGGGCTGGCGGTCTTTAGTCCGAAACTGGATACACATGGTAATAGTGTTCGAGGCGTCGAAATATTTGAACGACTGTCTAAGGACATGGGACTGCATGTCATGGAGGGAACACCTTCAGCGCAAACGATCGTCCAAAGTCGCTTTACCTGCGGCCGTGATCATTTGGTGGTGGTGTATGAACTGCGCGGCGTATTGCAATTTACTGAGTCGGAAATGTTGCTGCGGATCTTAGAGGATGAACCTGTTGCGACTAACCATATCGTTTTAGACCTGACCAATATTTCTTTGATACACGATGTTGGTGTCCGAATGCTCTTTGAAGGTGTAGATCGTTTAATTGCGGATGGTCATCGCGTGGTAGTGATCGACTCAGAACATCTCTTGGAACAAAGTCGAAGTCATGCAGGGTATGATGTTGTACGCCATGAGGAATTAGAACAATACTTACAACGTTTTGCTTAAATGTTTTTTTTAATTATCCAATCGATGCTGCATGAACGACACGACACGCATTATGTAGCACTGCTTTGGAGATTGTGTTTTCAGCTATAATGATATTTTCGCTGTACGTTTTTATGTATGTCTTTTGAACTTAAACCGACGCACCAGACGGTGCTTGAAGTCTCGCCACAGCATAAAAAGCTGAATCGTTTAATTGATGAAATTGAACAACAAAAAGCATTGCTGGTTGCATGGCAAAATGCCAAAGACGAGATTCGAGCTTATAGCCAAAAGGCACTCATGCCTGCTTATCGTGAACTTTACAGCACGCTGTATGAACAAATGCAGACCTTGTGGAATAGCTTGAATCTATACCGTTTAAGCAAAACTGATACAGCGACTGTTGAAGATAAAATCCAAGCGCTCGCGAGTTTACTGCGAGGTTCTCGAATGCTGAACCAACAGCAGGTGGATGAAGTTGAGAAGATGTATGCTTATTATGTACAGGCGAACGAGTACGATAAGAAAAAATCCAAGAAGAAAAATGTAGAATTCTTTGATGAGCCTGAAAATATCGAGACTCAGGCTGAAGAAGAAAGTTTTGATGAGGATTGGAATAGCGACCAATACCAACAAGCACGTGAACAAGCCAAACTCAAACGTCAGCAAGACAAACAAGCACAAGCTGAAAAGATGGTGAATCAATCGCTGAAAACAGTGTATTTAAAAATTGCCTCGATTATTCACCCTGACCGTGAGCCTGATGAATCGAAAAAAGCTGAAAAGACCGAGCTTTTACAACGTGCCAATGAAGCTTATAAACAGGAAGATTTGTTCTTTTTACTGAAACTTCAACTTGAAGTTGAGCAAAGTAAAAACGGTTCAAATAAAGGGTTAACTGCGGAGCAAGTGAAGTTTTACCAACAGGCTTTAGAAGCGCAAAGTCAGTCCTTAAAAAAACAAATTCAGGAATTGATTGATTCACTTGTGTGGTCGAATAAAGCCAAAATTGCGGTGAGTAAATCAAAAGGGCAATTGAATATTACGGATTTGTATAAACAGATTGATGCGGATGTGTCTGCGGTGAAGCAACAGCTTAAAGCGGAAAAGCAGAGACTTAATTTTATGGGGAAAGAGAGTGGGTTGGAGATGTTGTTGGGGCATGGGGTACTATAGCTTCCTTTAGATTCATTTCTTTAAAATTATGATAAAGTTGATAAAAATATTAAATTTATTTAAGAGGGTGAAATGGGGACATATTCAAATATAACAATTGAAAATGATCAATTTTATAGTTTAGAAAAACATTTTGAAGTGGCTTGTAATCGGCATCCCCATTTAAAACTTTTAGAATCTCAATGGAGATTTGACCAAGAGTTAATTAGCAAAGCACTACAAAATATAAATACTATTTTTCCACATTATAGCCGTCATGATGCGTCTCATTCGAAACAAATTATTGTGAATATTGAACGAATGTTAGGAGATAAGATTAAGTATTTAAGTGCGACAGATACATGGTTAATCCTAGAGTCAGCTTATAATCATGATATTGGAATGGTGATCACGCAAAAGCAAATTGAGGATATGAATTCTCAAGAGTTTGATGATTTTGTAAAAAGTTTAAAAGATGATAAAGATCATGAATTACATTCTTTTGCGAAAAGATGGTTAAAAGAAAAAGCAGTATTACCTAAACAAGCTAAAGCACATTCTTTTTTTCATAATTATATTCAATTACTTGCAGAATGGTATCGTAGAAAGCATCCTGAAAACTCCGCTAAAATCGTTCAAAATCCATTACATGAAATAGGTCTAGATTCGCCACGTAATGAGTTACTTCCTAATAGATTATTTCGTGTTGTAGCAGATATTTGTCGTGCACATGGCGACAGTTTTGATGATGTAATGAAATTACCTCATGCAGAAGCAGGAATGGCTTCGGAAGATTGTCATCCTAGATATGTAGCTTGTTTGATTAGAATGGGTGATTTATTAGATGTAGATGATAATAGATTTTGTCCTGTAATGATGAATATGTGTGGGAGTCATATGCCACATTTAAGTCATATTCATAATGAAAAACATCTTTCAATTAGACATTTACGCTTAGATTCAGAAAGAATTGAAGTAGATTCAGTATGTCCTAATCCTGATGCTTATGAGGTGACACATGATTGGTTTTCATGGTTACAGCAGGAATATCATAATCAAACACAAAGATGGAATGAAATTGTACCGAATAAAGAATTAGGTAGATTACCGACTCTAACAACACCAAAAGTAGATATTGAAGAGCCATACTTAATTTTAGAAAAGGGGAAAAAACCCAACTTTAAAATTAATCAAGATGCTGTATTGGGAATATTACGTAGTACAGGATTATATACATCAAAAGTAGATAGTATTCGAGAAATTTTACAAAATGCTGTTGATGCCACATTGCAAAGAATTTGGTTAGAAGATTCAAAAATTATTAATGAGGCAAAAAGCCCATTAGATTCATCAATTCAAAGTTTATATGCTAAGTATCCTATTGAAATAAATTTTGAACACAAAAAAGATGATATATGGACTTTAGAGATTACTGATCATGGTCTTGGTATCGATCGAGACACTTTGAAATTCATGCTTGAAGTTGGTGGTTCAAGAAAAAATAAGAAAAAAATAAAAACTATTAATGATATGCCAAAATGGTTTAGACCATCTGGTATGTTTGGAATCGGAATTCAAAGTGCATATTTGTTATCTAATAAATTTACAATAGTTTCTAAGTCTATAATTAGCAATGAAACTTTAAAAATCAGTTTTAATAAAAATAAAGGAAATGTAGTAATAAAAAAAATTAACAAGTCAGTTGCCATGGATTACGGTACAAAATTTATTATTGATTTGAAAATTCAAGATTTTCCGGAAAGAATATCATTGCCATTTGGAGAAAAAGAAATATCTAATAAATTAAAAAAATATGATTTCACTAAATCAGGTTCTAATTTAAAAGATTATGAAATAATTAATATAAAAAATAGTATAACTAAATTTTTCTTTGAGAGCCCCATAGGTAGTAATTTTTTAACCAAAAAGGTTGATAATGGTAAATATATTTATGATGAAGAAACAGGAATAATGATTTCTCAAATTAATTTTGGTGATTATCATTATAGTCGTAGTAGTACCTACTTTAGAGGGCAATTTTTTAAAGATTTTGATGTTGATAACTACTTAAGTTTTTTTAGTGGAAATTTGGATTTTTATGGAGAGCGTGCTGATGAATTTTTAACATTTAATCGTGAAAAAATTTTGGCAGAAGTAAAGCGTAAAATTGGAAAAAAAGTAAAAGATGCAATAAAAAACTATATTAGAAGTAGATATGAGTTTATTCCTGATGATGAAAAGCCATATGCAGTTGCCTGTTATGTAGGCTTATGTGAATATGAAAAAATTTCAGATTTAATGCTGAGTGATTTAAAAAAATTAAAATTATTAATAGGAGATAATATAATTCAACTAGTTGATTTTATTGAAAAAGTTAAGAGTAATGAAATTAATGAGTTATTAATATCTGATAGTCATAGTTCTAATGGTTCTATTGATAATTTGTTTAAAAATACTGCAAATAAAGAGCTTTTAGAAATCATACTTTTTATTTTGACTAGAGGTAATATTTATTATCAAGTTGATTATAGAGAAAACTCAGTTAAAAAATATTTGTTTAGTAAAGAGGATATGCAACCAGTTTCAAATTGCTATTTAAAGAAAATATTAAATTTGGATATAAAGTCAGGATTTTATGAGATCGGTTGTAGAAAAATATTTCCTGCGTGGGGAGAATATAGAAAATTAGGTTTTAGTGCAACAATTCAATGGCCTGATAGATTTCATTATCAAGATAGTCGTAATGATGTTTTAGTTTTACCATATATATTTGATGAAGATATAGAGATAAATGATAGGTTTGATCATAGTGAAGAATTTATACAATGGATTTTTGAAAATAGAAAAGATGAAAAAGTAACTATTGAAGAGATTCGAGAGCTTAATTCTAAATTGATCACACATTTAAAAAGTATTTTGGATGCATAAAAAAATCCCCTCATTCGAGGGGATTTTTTTGAATCAAACTACAGTATTAAAGTGCCGCAATCTGCTCCATATTCGCTTTAATCTTCGCTAACTGGTCAGCAAATTCAGCAAGTTTCACTTTCTCACCTTCAACTACAGCAGCAGGTGCTTTCGCAACAAAACCTTCGTTAGAAAGTTTAGTCGCAATTTGGTCATGCTGTTTTTGAACCTTGTCTAAGTCTTTTTGTAGACGACCCAATTCCGCTTTAGGGTCAATTAAACCCTTCATTGGAACGAATACAGACACGTGACCCACTACAGATGAAGAAGACAATGGCGGTTGTTCAGCATCCGCTAGGAAGGTAATGCTTTCAACTTTTGCCAACGCAGTGAATAAAGCTTCAATACGCGTGATCTGTGCTTTTTCAGCTTCAGTGGTGTTCTGAAGTAGAACAGGCAACAAGCGAGCATTACCTAGACCCATTTCACCACGGATGTTACGTACCGCACCAATCAAACCTTGCAGCCATTGCATATCAGCTTCAGCTTGGTCGTTAATAAGTGCTTGCTCAGCAACAGGGTACTGCGCGAGCATAATAGTTTCGCCAGAAATGTTAAGTTTCGGCGCAAGTGTTTGCCAGATTTCTTCTGTTAGGTAAGGCATCAATGGGTGAGCCAAACGTAAAGACGCTTCCATTACAGAAAGAAGCACACGACGTACTTCAGCTTTACGCTCAACCGATACGTTTTCGTCATTGAGAACAGGCTTAGTTAATTCAACATACCAGTCACAGTATTCATTCCAAATGAACTCGTAAATTGCTTGTGCAGCCAAGTCTAAACGGTAAGTCGCGAATGCTGTTTGCACCGCTTGTTCCGCTTTTTGTAGACGGCTCACGATCCACTGTTCAGGCAATTCCCAAAGGTCTTGACGAGCATCGATACCAATCACTTGCTCTTCGCAGTTCATCATCACGAAACGGGTAGCGTTCCAGATCTTGTTGGCAAAGTTACGGTAACCTTCAACACGTTTCATGTCGAACTTAATGTCACGGCCTGTGTTGGCAAGCGCACAGAACGTGAAACGAACCGCGTCTGTACCGTAAGATTGAATGCCTTCTGGGAATTCTTTACGGGTAGATTTCTCAATCTTCGATGCTTGTTTCGGGTTCATCAAACCAGTCGTACGTTTCTGTACTAAAGTTTCAAGGTCAACACCGTCAATCAAATCTAATGGGTCAAGTACGTTACCCTTAGATTTAGACATCTTCTGACCTTCGCCATCACGTACCAAACCGTGAACGTACACTGTTTTGAACGGAACTTGCGGTGTGCCATCTTCATTTTTCATGAAGTGCATGGTCATCATGATCATGCGGGCAACCCAGAAGAAGATAATGTCGAAACCTGTTACCAGTACATCAGTCGGGTGGAAAGTATTTAAGAAATAGTTTTCTTTATCTTTCGCAGCGTCGCCAGTCCAACCTAAAGTTGAGAATGTCCAAAGACCAGAAGAGAACCATGTATCAAGCACGTCTTCGTCTTGTTTCAATTCAACTTCAGGTGCAATGCCGTTTTTCGCACGAACTTCAGCTTCATCACGACCTACAAATACGTTACCTTCAGCATCGTACCAAGCTGGGATACGGTGACCCCACCACAATTGACGTGAAATACACCAGTCTTGAATGTTATTCATCCAAGCCATGTACATGTTGCTGTATTGCTCAGGAACGAATTTAATTTCGCCATCTTTAACCGCTTTAATTGCAGGCTCAGCAAGTGGAGCAATTTTCACATACCATTGGTCTGTTAATAACGGCTCTACGATCACGCCTGAACGGTCACCACGAGGTGGCTTCAAGGTATATGGTTGAATTTGGTCTAACCAGCCTTCAGCTTCCGCTTGAGCAACCAATTTTTTACGTGCTTCAAAACGTTCTAAACCAATGTAGTCCGCAGGTGCAGGAATGGTTTTAGAAATTTGCTCGCCCGCTTTTGCGATGTATTCAAACTCAGCAAGAACTTCAGCATTTTTGTTGAAGATGTTGATGATTGGAAGTTCACAGCGTTTGCCCACTTCATAGTCATTGAAGTCGTGCGCAGGGGTGATTTTTACACAGCCTGTACCAAATTCTTTGTCTACATATTCGTCTTTAACGATTGGAACAGCACGGCCTGTAATTGGCAAGATAATGTTTTTACCAACAAGCGCTGCATAGCGTTCATCATCAAGCGCAACCGCAACAGCTGTATCGCCAAGCAATGTTTCAGGACGTGTTGTCGCCACAACAATGTGATCTTTGCCGTCATGGGTGCGGATTGATTTGTCTTCAAAGAAATATTTGAAGTGCCACAGTGAACCTGCTTCTTCTTTATCAGACTCAACTTCTAAGTCAGAAAGGGCAGTTTGTAGTTTAGGGTCCCAGTTGACTAGGCGTTTACCACGGTAAATTAAGCCTTCTTCATGTAGCTTAACAAATACTTCTTTAACCGCGTTAGAAAGACCTTCGTCCATGGTGAAGCGTTCACGTGACCAGTCTACAGATGAGCCTAGACGACGAATTTGACGGGTAATGTTCCCGCCAGATTGTTCTTTCCATTCCCACACTTTTTCAATGAACTTTTCACGGCCTAGGTCGTGACGGCTGATGCCTTCAGCACCCAATTGACGTTCAACAACCATTTGCGTTGCGATACCTGCATGGTCGGTACCCGGCTGCCAAAGGGTATTTTTGCCAGACATGCGGTTATAACGAGTCAACGCATCCATAATGGCATTGTTGAAACCATGACCCATGTGCAAGCTACCAGTGACGTTTGGTGGCGGAATCATAATACAGAATGAATCACCTTTTTGAGATGGCTTGAAGTAGCCTCTCTCTTCCCAAGTCTTGTACCATTTTTTTTCGATCTCGGTCGGATCGTAGGTCGTAGCAATATTTTGCGCTGAATCAGTCATAGTCTAAACAGATCAAAAGTGGATAAAAAATTAGATCTATTGTAGCAAAAAAAATGGTGAATTAGGGATGTTGGGCGAATGTTAACTTTTAGGATTTGGCAGTAAATAAAAGAGTCCGTATGATAGGACCTAAGATAAGAAGTATCCATTGATCCCAAAACTAAGATAAAAGGAGCAATATCAAATGACTTATTCTATTTCTTTAAAGATTCAACCTACGACATATCAACGTTTTGAGATGATTCATCAAAAACTCAATGCAGGTGAAACAGAAAGTCAGTCCAAAGCCTTAGGGGATAATTTAGCGGATATTGCATGTGAAATTTTAGATCAAGTTTTTGGCCAAATGGCGCGCATGAATAAGTCTGGAGACAATGAATCCGAAAAAATTATTCAGCAAATACGTGAAACGACCCGTAAATATATGCCGTGGTCGGTGTCTTTTTTTGGCAATGACCGCCTTGTACCGATGGTAAATTATTTATATGGACGTTTTTACAGCGAAGATGGTCAGCATTATATGCATTATCCGATCGATGCCTCTTTAGCCACCGACTTGCTTGCCTATGTCAGTCAAATGAAAGAAGGGCAGAATCAATATGTCCCACTCGCATTGAAGGCATTTACACAAGTGGTCGATGCCGGGGTGACGCATTTGGTGCGAGAACCAAAAAAAATGCTGAAATTTAATATGGTGGTGGATAAAACTTTAACCGGTGTCATCAATCTCACCACGCAACTCGGATATAAACGCTTCGATAAACTCGGCAAAATTTATGATGCACAATCGATGAGTCAGTACTTTGATCATTTTATGGTGTTTTTGAACAATGAGCCTGTACTACGTAAAGCATAAAATACATATAAATGAATAAATTAGTTATTTAAAAGGATGTCAAAATGGCAAAACGTGATGATTTGAACGGAAAAGTGGTGTGGATTACTGGGGCATCGTCAGGTTTGGGTGAAGCTTTAGCAAAAGAATGTGCTTTGCAAGGGGCGCAGGTCATTTTGACCGCACGTCGTTTTGAAGAGTTGGAAAAAGTCCGTGTTTCATTATTACATCCAGATCAGCATCTTTCAGTGTGTGCAGATATTACCAATGAAGAACAAGTTCGCCATGCTTATGAACAAGTCCTTGCGCATAAAGGCCGAATTGATTGGCTAATCAATAATGCGGGATTGAGTCAGCGTGCATTGATTACGGATACGACTATGCAAACTGAACGTGCCATCATGGAAGTAGATTATTTTTCGCAAGTCTATTTAACCAAAACCGTTTTACCGACATTTTTAGCACAAAAGTCTGGTCGAATTGCTTTTGTTTCAAGTGTTGCAGGCTTATTAGGGACACAATACCGCGCGACCTATTCTGCTGCAAAAGCTGCCATTCATATGTGGGCGAACAGTCTACGTGCGGAAGTTGCGGATCAAGGGGTGGGCGTATCGGTGATATTCCCCGGATTTGTCAAAACCAATGTTTCATTTAATGCACTCAATGGTGCCGGCAAGCCACAAGGGCATCAGGATGAAGCCATTGAAAATGGTCTAGAAGCCAATGAGTTTGCCGAAACGGTGGTGCAATCTTTGCAACGTGGGGAAGAATACATCGTGGTGGGTGGTTCTAAAGAAAAGCTCGGTGTTTGGGTATCTCGATTATCACCGACAACGTTATATAAAATGATTCGTAAAACCAAAGTGAAGTAAATTTTATCAAGTTTAAATAGTTTAAAAGTCACTCTTAACAGTGACTTTTTTAATGAGTAACGAGATTATAAGAAATGAAAAAGAATAATTTTAACAAATGGGGAATAGCCATCAGTTTGTGCGCAATCATTGGTGCAATCGGTACAATGGCATATTTTTATTTTAAACAGAAAACTCAAAAAATTGAGCAGAAGTCAACGCTCGAAAAGCCTGAAAAAGAAATAGGAACTGTATCAGAACCCGTTATTGAATCTGTTGAGATTGAACCTAAAGTTGAAGCGGCGAGTGCAGAAGTTGTTATGCGAGGACCAAATGAGGGGTGGTTACCGATCGAAGCACTGTTTGATGAAAAAGGATTATTGAAGTCTGAGTATTACAGTCAAAATCCTCAAGATTCAGATGTTGATAAATTACCTTATAGTTCGAATAAAATTGGTGATTTTAAATGGCGAGCTGAATTTCATCCTGTTGATGATTTTAAAGGCGATCAGGCTAGATTCAAAGATCAATGTTTTGGATATTGTGTTTTAGTGAAAGGTAAGTTGCTGACCAGTGTTGAATCGACTGTATTTACGGGAGCATTTATTGCGAAAGATCATTTGATCGAAGTGATTGCACATAAGGGGAGTGGCGCATATATGCCTGTCAACTATAGCTTTATCAAAATCGACAAAGCTGGTAATGCAGAGTTAATCTCAGATGATCATAATTCTTACAAAGATCAATTGGCTCGTATCAATCATTCGGGACTCGAGATTGACTTAAAACCATTTAGAAAACTTCAATATTTTCTTCTAATGAATGAAAATGGTTTAAATGTGTCGATGCAAAAACCCAATAAGGTGGATGTCGAACCGACTCAGTGTAAAGAGTATTACGAAGGAACATTAGAGGCATGTCCAACTTTATATGGATGTAAAGCTGACATTGTGGTGCAAGATCTGGCACGTGCTTATGCTGGAGATGTTGCATTTAGTTATCATGATCCAAATATTGATGAAAAGAAATTTAATGAAGTTTGTTTTAAAGTTTGTCGCAATGAAAATGTGAGTTATGAAGAGTTTGAAAACACATTGTGTAAAGTAAATTAAATAGTAAAAATGAATTGGGGAGAAGTAGAGAGATCAGATCTCTCTCTTTTGAATTGCTGTTCCATACGCAAAGACTTCGACCATGCCGCCTTGCATACCCAACTCAGTGGTGCTTAAACGCAGGCCCATAATTTGCGTTGCGCCCATCTTTTCAGCTTCTTGCTTTAAACGCACCACGGCTTCACGACGTGCCCGATCGACGATGCTTTCATAACTGGTTAAACGTCCGCCAAAGAAGTTCTGAATATTGGCAATCACATATTTAAAATAATCATGTGAAATCACTACATTACTTGAAATCAGTTGTCCGAAATGTTCAGTAGTTTTAAAGCGGTTGTTGTCTATTTGAATATGCGCCAATCGCTTTTCTTGAGCTTCGAGTTCTTTGAGATGCTTTTGTTCGATATGGCGACCGAAGCCCCAACCAATACAAAAGAGCACCACAAAGATCAGGACTTTAAAAATAAAGGCATCCATGACTTAGTCCTGAGTTGGAAATGGGTCTAGTAGTTTTGCTGAGTTGGCTTCTACGCGAACAGCCGTGCCATACACAAATAATTCAGAGGCGCCTTGAGCAATATTTGAGGTTGAAAAACGGATGCCGACGACTGCATTCGCGCCTAAGGCACGTGCTTTATCAATCATACGGCTCATGGCTTCTTGACGGGATTCTTCGAGTAGTTCTGTATAACCTTTGAGTTCACCACCCACGATATTTTTTAGGCCAGCCATAAAGTCACGACCAACATGTTTACTGCGGACAGTACTGCCATAAACGACATCAAGTTGTTGTGTAATGGTATGACCCGGAACAGATTCAAGATTACTTAAAAGCATTTTTAGTTATCAATATAAAAAGATGAATTGAAGATAGGAAACTCTTCAACAAAAAGCAATATGTTCATTTTTATTTTGAGGCTTCGATCTAAAAATGAAAAAGCCCACCGAAGTGAGCTTTTCAAATATTACGGGCTAGGCTAAATCAAATTATTGTTTTGATGCCGCTTTACGTTCAGCAGTAGAAGGCTGGTATTGTACAGCATCAGAAGAGTTGGCTTTGATACCACCACCAAGTGTTTTATACAATTCAACTTGGTTGTTGAGATTTGCTTGTTCAAGCAACAACAAACCTTGCTCAGCTGCATAAGATGCACGCTGCGCATCAAGTACAGTTAAGTAGCTATCAATACCAGCACGGAAGCGGGCATTTGATAGTTTGTACGTTGTATTGGTTGCATCAACTAAACGGCGCTGTGCTGCAATACGGTCACCAATGTTTTGGCGAACTGCAAGCGCATCATTCACTTCACGGAAAGCTGACTGAACTGATTTTTCATAATCAGACAATGCAATTTTCTGGTCAGTTTCAGAAACTTTAATATTTGCCTGACGTGTACCCCAGTCGAAGATTGGAATATCTAGGCTAGGGCCAGCAGACCATACAAAGTTGCCTGATTTAAATAGATCACCTAAGTCCGTTGAAGCATAACCCGCAGAACCTGTCAGGCTAATCGTAGGGAACAGACGTGCTTTAGCTGCACCAATGTTCGCACCGGCAGCAGACAGTTTATATTCAGCTGCACGGACATCTGGACGGTTGTTCAACAAGTCACTTGGAATACCTGAACCAATGGTATTGGTCGAAGTAATTCGATTGACACGTTGGTTCGGCAGCAAGTTCGCAGGTACTTGTTGACCCACTAATAGGTTCAATAAGTTTTGCGCTTGAGCAATTTGAGTCTTGTAGTTTGCAACATCATTACGTGCAGTTTCTACAGAAATTTGAGCCTGACGAACAGGAACTTCACTGTCAATACCGACATCAAAACGCTTTTTGTTGAGGTTGTAAGATTCAAGCTGAGCTTTTAAGGTTTGATCCGCAAGCTTCAAGTTCGAATTGGCATACGCGTAGTTTAACCATGCTTGAGCCACTTGACCGATCAACGCAATTTGTGTTGCATCACGGGCACTTGCAGTTGCAAGGTAACTGTCCAAAGCATTGTCTTTTAAGCTACGTACACGACCCCAAAAATCAAGTTCATAGGCAGTGACACCTAAACCGACATTATAAGAGGTGATAGGCTTTTGTGTATTCAACGTGTCTTGACGAAGTACACTACCACTTGCACCAATGGTTGGTAATTGACCATTGGCAGTGATTTGATACTGTTGCTGTGCACGTTCAATATTTAAAGCAGCCGTACGTAGGTCACGGTTATTGGCTAAAGCTAAGTCAAGAACTTGTACCAGACGTTGGTCAGCAAAGAAATCTTTATATCCTTGTTCAGCAACAGAAGTACCAGAAGCACTTGCTGTGTAGCTTTCGGGGATATTGGTCTGAACAACCGGCTCTGGACCACGCATGCTTTGGCAGGCAGCCAAAGCAAGCGCAAGTGAAGAAACCGCAATGCTACGACCTGCAATAGACCATACATTTTGCATCACGATAAATGCTCCTGATTATTTTGTTGTTTTGGTTTGTACTTAAAGATACTTCGGATCCATACATAGAACACAGGAATAAAGAAGATACCAAGTAGGGTAGAACTGATTACGCCACCCAATACACCATAACCTACGGAGTGCTGACTACCTGCACCTGCACCCGAAGAAAGGGCAAGCGGAAGTACACCAAAACCAAAGGCTAAAGTGGTCATGATAATTGGACGTAGACGCATTTTAGCGGCATGCAATGTTGCGTCAAACAGATCTTCACCTTTTTCTTGAAGTTCTTTGGCGAATTCTACGATCAAGATCGCATTCTTCGCAGACAAACCAATGACGGCAATAATAGCCACCTGGAAGTAAATGTTATTCGCCAAGTTTGGATTTTTGAAGAACACCATTCCAAGGAAAGTCAGTAATAACGCACCCAATACACCCAATGGTACAACCAGTAATACTGAGAACGGAATAGACCAGCTTTCATACAAGGCAGCAAGACATAGAAAGACGATTAACAATGAAAGTGCGTATAGGAATGGTGCTTGTGCGCCAGACTCACGTTCTTCTAGAGATAAACCAGTCCATTCATAGTCAAAGCCTTGAACGCCCATCGAAGGAAGTTTTTGTACAATTTCTTCCATCGCTTTCATCGCGTCGCCCGAACTTACACCCACACCCGGTGAACCTTGAATGTTCACAGATGCGATACCGTTATAACGTTCAAGACGTGGTGAACCATAAGTCCATTCGCCAGTAGCGAAGGTCGAGAATGGAACCATTGTGCCTTGGTTGTTACGGACATACCACTGGCTCAGGTCTTCAGGCATCATACGTGCCGCAGCTTCACCTTGTACATAGACTTTCTTCACACGACCACGGTCAACGAAGTCATTGATGTAAGAACCACCCCATGCCATACCCATTGTGGTGTTAATCTCAGAAATACTCACACCCATTGCACCAGCTTGAGCTTGGTCAATCGTGATTTTGTACTGTGGTGTATCTTCTTGACCATTAGGACGAACACCCATGAGGCGTTTATCTTGAGCAGCCATACCGAGCACCATATTACGGGCATCGATAAGTTGTTGATGAGTTTGACCTGCAGAAGCTTTTAACTGCAAGTTGAAGCCGGCAGTTACACCCAATTCAGGCATTGCTGGTAATTGGATTGGCATGATGTATGAAGCATCCTTCACGATCATGTTCAATGCCATACCACGTTGAATAATCGCACCCACTTGAGATTCAGGTGATGTACGGTCTTCCCAATCTTTTAACTTGATGAATGCAAGACCTGCGTTTTGACCTACACCTGTGAACGAGAAACCGGCAACACTGAATACAGAATCGACATATTTTTCTTCGTTTTTCAGGAAGTAATCGGTCATTGCAGTGACAGTTTTATCCGTACGCTCAAGTGAGGCATTCGGTGGTAACTGTACCAGTGTCATTACAACACCTTGGTCTTCTTCAGGTAAGAATGATGATGGTAATTTTTGGAATAAAAGCACTAATAAGCCGATTACAACTGCATAAATCACACCAGAGAAAATCTTGTGGTGTGTCATGAAGTTCACGCCGCCTTGGTATTTATGCGCAACTTTATCAAAAGAGCTGTTAAACCAACGGAAGAAACGGGCAAAGATATTGTTGCTTTCTGGTTTGTTTGGATCATGTTGTTTCAACATGGTCGCACATAGGGCAGGGGTAAAGGTCAATGCTACAATCAATGACAGAATCATTGCTGTTACCAGCGTGATTGAGAACTGACGATAAATTACACCTGTCGTACCACCGAAGAATGCCATCGGCACGAATACAGCGGTTAACACAGAGGTAATACCGATTAAGGCACCCGAGATCTGTTTCATTGAGATTTCAGTTGCAGTCACTGGGTCAAGATGATCTTCAACCATGACACGTTCAACGTTCTCTACGACAACAATAGCATCATCCACGAGGAGACCAATCGCCAGTACCATCGCGAACATGGTGAGTGTGTTGATCGAGAAACCAAACATGTTAATGACAGCAAAAGTACCCAATACCACTACAGGTACAGCCAATGTCGGAATAATCGTTGCGCGCCAGTTCTGTAAGAACAAGAACATCACAAAGAATACGAGAATCACGGCTTCTACAAGGGTATGTACAACACTTTCAATCGATAACTTAATGAATGGAGTCGTATCAAATGCAAGCGTGTCTTCTAAACCTTCAGGGTAGTTTGGACGTAGTTCTTTTAAACGTGCTTCAACAGCTTCGGCTGTATCTAATGCGTTTGCACCAGTTGCTAGTTTGATCGCTACACCACCAGCAGGTTTGTTGTTGAACTTAGAGTCGAACTGATAGTTGTCAGCACCTAATTCAACACGTGCAACATCACCTAAACGTACCTGAGCACCATCACTACTGTTACGCAGGAAAATGTTTTTAAACTGCTCTGGTGTTTGCAACAAACTTTGTGCTGTAACTGTCGCGTTCAGTACTTGACCTTCAGTTGCAGGCGCACCACCTAACTGACCAACAGCAACCTGAGCATTCTGTGTACGGATAGCCGCAGCCACATCACTCGGTGTAACTTTCAGGTTTGCCATTTTGGCTGGATCTAGCCAAATACGCATCGCATAAGAACCACCGAATACTTGGACTTCACCTACACCTGCCACACGGCTGAGAGGTTCAGAAATATTCGAGTTTACATAGTCCTTAATGTCGTCCGCAGTCAACTTACCCGACGGTGAGTGGAATGCTACAACTTGTAGGAAGCTTGCGCCAGATTTGGTGACTTTTACACCTTGACGCTGTACATCTTCAGGTAATAGCGCTGTCGCAGACTGGAGTTTGTTTTGGACTTGAACTTGGGCGATATCTGGATCGATCCCTTGTTCAAAGTTCAATGTAATAGATGCCTGACCGTTACCCGCACTGTTTGACGAAATATAACGTAAGCCATCCAAACCATTCATTTGTTGTTCAATGATTTGGGTTACGGTGTTTTCAACTGTTTCTGCAGATGCACCAGGGTAAGTCGCAGAGATTGAAACCGTTGGCGGCGCAATGGTCGGATACTGTGCAATTGGCATATTTGATAGCGTGAGTACACCCGCCAACATAATCACCAATGCAATCACCCATGCAAAAATGGGGCGATGAATAAAGAATTGAGCCATTCAGTCTACTCCCTATGCGTTTGAAGTAGCTTTTTGTTCAGTTTTAGGCGCTGCTTGTTCTGCGGCTTTAGCGTTTGGCTTTGCTGCAGCAGGTTGTTGCGCACCTTGAGGTGCAGCAGCCTGAGGTTGATACGGTTTGGCTACAACTTGTTGCTCTGGCTTAACTTTCGCAATACCGTCAACAATCACTTTATCGCCAGTGTTTAAGCCTTGAGTCACGATCCAGTTTGCACCTTGAGTACCGACTGTTGTTACAGGACGAGATTCAACAGCACCTTTTGCATTCACAATCATTGCCATTGCTTGACCTGTAGGAGTACGTGTAATAGCAGCTTGTGGAATCAGGTAAGCGTTTGGAATCACACCTTGAACAATGCGAGCATTGGCAAACATACCCGGAAGCAATAAATGGTTCGGGTTAGAGAACACAGCGCGAAGCGTAACCGTACCTGTATCAGGGTTCACACTTGCATCAGAAAATGCAAGACGACCTTCAATTGGGTATTCGCTACCATCTTCAAGACGTAATTTCACTTTGGTGTTATTACTGCTGTCTAAGTTGCCTTTGCTTAACTGTTGGCGTAGACGAAGAAGTTCAGCACTTGATTGGTTAATGTCAACGTACATTGGATCAAGACGTTGAATTGTTACCAATGGATCAGCTTGAGATGCAGTAACTAATGCACCAGCAGTCACAGTTGAACGGTTTGTTTGACCTGAAATTGGTGCACGTACAGTTGAATAACCTAAGTTAATTTCAGCATTTTTAAGTTCTGCCTGAGATGCAGCAACGTCTGCTTCAGCCAGTTTAACTTGAGCAACAATATCGTCGTATTCTTGTTTTGAAATCGCATTTGAGCCAACAAGCTGACGGTAGCGACCTTCTTTAACACGTAACACGCCTAAATTTGCTTGTTGACGTCTTAAAGCAGCACGAGCACTGTCAGCTGAAGCACGGTTTGTACGCGAGTCTATCTCGTACAAGGCTTGTCCTTCGCGAACATAACTGCCTTCTGCAAATAGACGTTTCAGTACTACACCACTGGTTTGTGGACGTACTTCTGAAATTTCATAGGCAGATGTACGGCCGGAAAGTTCAACAGATTGTTCAACGCTTTGCGGTTGGGCAACAATGACACCGACTTCAGTTGGTGGCATTTGCTGTGCAGCAGCAGCTTGCTGTGCATCTTTAGGATCTTTGCTACAACCAACAAGTGCAATACTTGTTGCCAATGCGCAAGCAGTCAGGGCAGGAGCCCAAAGCTTTGCAGACATCATTGTTCCACCTCAATTAGATATTTATCTAAATTATTCATTTGTTTACGCTTTACTGATTTTGATGTAACTCAAATAAAGTAGCGCGATCCAAATAAAACTTATGCTCCAACCGGATAAGACATCTGTCGGAAAATGAACCCCAACATATACTCGCGAAACACCCATACACAGCATCCATAACAATGCCAAAATGGTGATCAAGCGATGTTGAGCATGTTGTCGGTAAATCAAGATCATCAGACACGCAAGCGATGCAGCATAACAACTGTGTGCGCTTGGGAATGAACTCCCGTAAGACGCTACAAGATGGTACATTTCTGGGGGACGCGGTCTGGTAAACGTAAATTTAAGCAACCATGCAAGGCCGATACTTCCAAAGATCCCTATACTGATAAAAACAATCTCTGTATATTTTTTATACCACGCAAAGTGTAAACACCATAGCGTGGTGAAAAATAATACAAAAGGCATGCCGCCTAGCGCCGAAAGTCCGATGGCAATTTGATTAAAAACAGCAATACGGTGCTGACTCATCCATTCCACGATATTTAAATCTAATAGATTTAAATAGCTAGAATAAAGCGACAACACACTGATAATTAATGCAAAAAAACCAACAAACAGTAGCGTTCGTGGCATATTTTATTCCTTGTCATTTTAACCGGTTTGAGCTCGGTTAATTAATGGACTAAAGTGTACTCATCAGTACACTTTATTTCAAGTCTGTGTAAATCATACTGATTTTATTTTTTGTGTTCATTTACATCTTACTAAAATAAAACACAAATCTGCTAATGATTGTTCTTGCTGGCTTGTGTGCCATCTTCAACTTCAAGTGGGGTTTTCGGTGGCCAGAAAAAATCACTTGGTCGCGTTAGAAAATGAGTCATCACCAGTTTAGCCAGTGGTTTCCATTGTTCAAATCTTACGCGACGTGCCCGTAGTGCCACAATAATGGTTAACGTGAAACTGACGAATAAGTTAGTCAGACCGATCAGAATAACCCCTAAGAATGACACAATGATTAAGCCAATGTCTGGTGAACCATTAATATTGATGAGGCCTTGAATGAAGTTGGCCGAGGCGAAGGCGATATGGCGAATATCTAAAGGTAAACCAAAAATAAATCCAATCGTTCCCATACTGCCGAGCATGATCCCGAATAAGAAGTTACCTGCCAAAGCACCTAAGTTTCGCTCAATGTAAGCGGCAAGCTTATCCAGTCTCTCTTGACCCATGATGCGTTTTAACTTTGGATGTGCTTGAATCCGTGGTCCAACTTTGCGATAGATCGCCATGTTGTCAAAGTATCCAGCAAGCAAACCTGATAAAAACAAACATACCCCAGCAATCGCAGCATGTGGCACAGCCAGTGAGGTAAATGGATTGAGGTCGTGTAAGGTTTTAGCTGCTTTTGCATGATTCATTAATGGCTCATGTAAAGCCATGTCCCAACTTAAGGCGATCAATGCCGCGACCGGAATCGCAATACTGATGTTGCCTAAGATTGCAATAAACTGGGTTCGAATGATGTTAATAATTAGCGCGGCAAGTTCGGCAATCTGCGCCATTTTCGAGCCTTTACGATGCTGAACCGTCGAGGCAAGGGCGGCAGCTGTCATCGCAGGCTGTTTAGTGGCAACAGTAAAATGTAAGACATGAATCAGCATAAAGCCGAAAGAGTAGTTCAGACTATATGAAATGGCTTGCATGAGCGGTGCCATGCTGACACGGGCCATCAGCACTTTTAAAGTTGCCATACATGCAATGATCATACCGGCACCTGCCGCAGATCGGTACATGCTCATAAAGCCTTGTTTGTCCGTACTTACATAGTGTTCGCCGGTTTTACTTGCGTTTTCGGTGACTTGTAGGGCAACCAATTCACTATTAGTGGCGAGCAAATCGCGCACACTGCGCTCGCTATAAATCGCTGACGTCACATCACTGAGTAAACTACCCATAGACACATAGCGGACATCATCTTCTTCAACAATCAGGTTGAGTAAGATTTCTAAGCGATCTAAACACTGTTCTAAAAGCGACAATAAGTAAGTCAGGCTGACACTTACACCAATTCGTTTGGTCGCACGCCGAATCTTCAGCACCACATCACGACATTGTTCCAGCATTACCAACGCTTGAGAAGCATCTGGCGGTAGCACAGCACTCATTTCTTCAGCACTTTGATGGAGCTTTTTATACTGCTGAATAAAATCATTTATTTCACGGTTTTGCACCAAAAAAGGTGATTCATATTCGGTCAGTTCAGGCTGTGCATTAATAAATTCAGGATATAAGCCAATACCACTTACCCGATAGGACAAAACGGTAATGGCTTTAATTAACTCACGGCGAATTTTCTTTTTTTCTTCCTGATTGCTATGGCCTTGGTTAAACAATCGAAAGAGCTGCATCCATTGCTGATCATCAATATTGTCCAGCCAATATTTGTCGCTATGACGATAAAAAACTCGACGGACTAAATCTTGTAATTGAGTTTCGTCATTGATCAGAGGAAGAAAATGTGCGCCAAGCCGTTGGAACAGTTGTCCCCAAAAACCATCGAGAGACAAAATACCTGTGTCCGCATATAAACTGGTTTGTTTATATCGGCTAATGAGTTTTAGGACAAAACTTTGCAAGGTAGAGGCTGCATCTGGCGTGATGAGTAAAGCTTGGATGAAAGCCTGAAATTTTTTCTTAATTTCGTCAGTATTTTTTGTATCTTCTGGTCGAATTCGGTTGACCAATTCGATCAGCAAGTTTTCATCCAGCACAGCCCGAGGGGTATCGAGCTGTTGCTGCATGGTCAAAAAGATATCATTCAGTTTTATATGCATAGGCAATGGGAATTACGAGGAATATTGTTAATTATTGAATTCGGTGTAATGCCAAGTTTGCGAGGTTGATTAAAGCTTGACGATATTCAGTATCTGGTAGCGCTGCTAAAGCGGCTAGTGCTGCCTCAGTTTCTTCAGTCGCTCGTTGGCTACAATAATCAAGTGCCCCAGAGCTTTGTACAATCTGAATAACACGCTCTAAATCTGCCGTACCACCTGTGGCAATACTGCGGCGAATAATGTCATGTTCTTCGCCAGTGGTATTCTTTAAGGCAGAGATTAAAGGTAAAGTTGGTTTACCTTCCATCAAATCATCGCCAATATTTTTACCTAATGTTTCAGAATCTGAGGTGTAATCTAAAATATCGTCAATAATTTGAAAGGCATTTCCAAAGTGTCCGGCAAATTTTCTAAGCGGTTCACGGTACTCTGGTGTACCAGTCAGAATCGCTGCACCTTCGGTAGCGAGCTCAAATAAACGCGAAGTTTTACCGTGAATAATATCTAAATAGGTTTGTTCAGTAGTTTCAGGTTGGTGCTGTGATTGAAGTTGTAAAACTTCACCTTCAGCAATTTCACAGGTACCCGTTGAAAAGTCTTTGAGTAATACTTTGCTGTCTAGATCCACCAATAAATCAAAAGCGCGAGAAATCAAAAAATCACCCACTAGTACGGCAGTTTGATTATTCCATGTCGCATTTGCGGTTGGGCGACCACGGCGTAATCCCGATTCATCGACTACGTCGTCATGAACCAAGGTTGCGGTATGTAGCATTTCAATAATTGCTGCAAGTTTACGGTGTTTTTCTAAATCTTCTGCGCCACATGCCTTTGCTGCAAGTAAGCACATAATGGGACGCATGCGTTTACCGCCTGCTTCAACCACATGTTTACTGACAGCCATGACCAAGGCAACTTTAGACGTGATCCCTTCATTAATAAATTTGTCCATCGCAGCAAAGTCAGTAGCAACAGGCGCGAGAATATCTTGCTTAAAGTCGATGGTCATATGAAGAGAAACCTCAATAATTTTTGAATTACAGACGTAGTGTAGCAATTTGTTATATGAATAACAGATAAGAACTTACTCAATTGACTTAATCTTAAGTGATTTTTTTCATCAAGCGGAAGTATTGTACTTATTTTTTAACAGACTTTTATCTTTAGCATGTTGTTTGAACAGCATGTTGTTGATGTCAGTCCAGTGTATATTAGCGAATTGTTGCTAAAAATCTATGTCAAACCTTGCCAAAAGCATGATAAGTGAAATAGATCACTCATTTTAATACTTTTAATGACACTGTTTATATAATAAACGCATACTCATCTAATATTTTACGGAAATGACTTGTTGTTTTTCGGGTTATCCCTTAAAATCTTTGCCTTTGCGAAACCCCAGTGACGATCGTTTTAAGATCGGTATATCCCTTTACCGGCACGACAACACGGGCATGTTTGGAGTACTTAAATGTACGCAGTAATCCAAAGCGGTGGTAAACAACACCGTGTAGTTGAGGGTGAAACCCTTAAAGTAGAATTATTGAAAGCTGAAACTGGCTCAACTGTTACTTTTGATGACGTGTTGATGCTTGTTAACGGTGACAGCATTCAAATTGGTGCACCAGTAGTAGCTGGCGCTAAAGTAACTGCTGAAGTAGTTAGCCATGGTCGTCACGACAAAATCCGCATCATCAAAATGCGTCGTCGTAAACACTATCGTAAACAACAAGGTCACCGTCAATGGTTCACTGAGTTGAAAATTACAGCTATTTCAGGCTAATTACGAGGAGTAAGTAGACATGGCAACTAAAAAAGCCGGTGGTTCGACTAAAAACGGTCGTGACTCGAACCCAAAAATGTTGGGTGTTAAAATCTACGGCGGTCAATCTGTGACTGCTGGTAACATCATCGTTCGTCAACGTGGTACTGAATTCCACGCTGGTGTAAATGTAGGTATGGGCCGTGACCATACTTTATTTGCAACTGCTGACGGCGTTGTAAAATTCGAAGTGAAAGGCCAATTCGGTCGTCGCTACGTATCTGTTGAAGCGTAAGCTTGAATAGAAAAAAACCCGCATTTTTTGCGGGTTTTTTTTCGTCTGAAGAAAATGTGATGTATTTTTTTAGATTGTTACAAACGTTGTATATATCAATAAATTCACTATAAATAGTGATTTAAATCACAAAAATTAAAGAGCGTAATAGAGGAGTACAAATACAAAAAAAGGATAGGGACATGAATAAAATATTGAATACAGTTTTTATCAATGCTGACTATCAGAAAAGGAATTGTCCTGATAAAAGCCAACAAATTGCATTTGAAAAGACACTAGGACTTGGTGAAATAACTTCAATCGCTATTAAAGCTGTACCAAAATTACTTGCTGTGAGTATTTTACTTTCTCTAGGTTCAATTGCATGGGCCGGTGGGAGTGGTTCATCACATCATGGGCATACTTGTAATCGTTGCAATAGTGGTATTCCTGGTCCAGCAGGGCCAATGGGTCCTCAAGGTCCTGCTGGTGAAAAAGGTGATACCGGAGCAACAGGTGCTACTGGTAAAGATGGACTCAATGGCCGAGACGGCATCGATGGTAAGGATGGGTTGAACGGTCTGAATGGCAGCAATGGTCTAGATGGTGCAAGTGCTTATCAAGTTGCGGTGAGCAATGGTTATGAAGGCAATGAAGACCAATGGTTAGAAAGTCTACGTGGTGCAGTTGGCGCACAAGGACTAACTGGTGAAAATGGTTTCATTGCATATGAACTTGCGATAAAAAATGGATTTGTCTGTACTGAAGTTGAATGGTTGTTAAGCTTAAAAGGAATAGATCCGTACATTAAAATCCAATCAAACGTTGCCAATACAGCACCTAAACCAACTGCGAATGGACAAGATGCGATTGCAGTCGGTGCAGGTAATAAAGCTGATAGTAATCAGTCTATTGCCCTCGGTGTAAACAATACAGTCAGTGGTGATGGATCTGGTGCTGTAGGTTCAAACAGTCACAGGTAATAATACCTATATGGTTGGTAACAATATCAACACCTCTGCAAATAATGCTGTTGTACTTGGCAATGGTTCAAGCTCTGACTGCAATAATACGGTTTCCGTTGGCTCGGCTGGTGCAGAGCGGCAAATTATCCATGTGGCAGCTGGTACGGCAGACACCGATGCGGTAAACGTGAAACAAATGCGTCAAGCAGATCTAGAAGTGTTAAATAGTTCAAAAGCATATACAGATCAGCATGGGGCAAATGTACTCAATCAAGCCAATAGTTATACCTACCAACGTATGAATGAATTGAACCATAATTTCAATAAATTTAAAGATAATGTTTACGGCGCTGTTGCTTCAAGTATTGCAATCGCCTCCTTACCTCAACCCACAGATGCTGGATATAATATGTTCAGTGTAGGTATGGGGACTTGGGAAGGTTCACAAGGCTATGCAGTAGGTTTTAGTGGAGTAACTGAGAGCAATAAATATGTGTATAAATTGGCTGCAACAGGGAACTCTGAAGGTGACTTTGGCGCTGGTGCATCGCTCGGTTGGCAATGGAAATAACTCAATATTGGATTATTAAAATTGCTAAATCGTTGTTTAACTATTTGAAAGGCATTTGAATCAAATCAAGTGCCTTTTTATTTTATATTTCTCCATCATGATGAATAAAAAACAGCAATTTGCATTAATAACCATACAAAACTTCTTATTTTCTCTAAATTTAGTCAATGAAAGTGGTTTAAGATGGAGCCATCTAACAAATTGCGTTGATGCAAATATAAAAGGTGAATCTATGAAAATGCTTCGTAAAACCATCTGTGCTATGGCATTAGGTGCAGCGACACTGGCACCGGTTATGAGTACGACAGTATTCGCGGCACCAGTTGCAGCGTCGGAGCAGCAGGCAACTGCCAATTTGGTGAAACAATTATCGGGTATTAAAAGTTTTACTGCTAACTTTCAGCAAACTACAAAAGTGACTAACCCGAAAGCAACTCAAAAGAAAGGTTTAAGTGCGCAGCATATGAACCAAACTTTTACTGGGGTTATGAAAGTTCAGCGTCCGGGTAAATTCTATTGGGAAACAACCAGCCCATCTAAGCAAACTATTGCGACCACAGGTAAAACAGTTTGGATCTATGACCCAGATCTACAACAAGCAGTACGCCAAAGCTTAGATGACCAAGTTGCGAATACGCCTGCATTATTATTGTCAGGTAATACGGCTCAAATCATGAAGTCTTATCGTATTACACAGCCGAATAAGACCAAAACTTACTACACTTTATATCCAAAAAGTGATGATGGTGTGTTTCAAAGCTTAACTATTAGTTTTGGTGCGAAAAATGCGCCGACTTTAATGATTCTCCAAGACTCATTAGGTCAAACAACGCATGTACGTTTCAATAATGTGAAGGTGAATGCGTCTATTCCAGCATCAACCTTTAATTTTGTACCTCCAAAAGGTACGGACATTATTGATCAATAATTCTCATAATCGAAAAAAGCAGACATCCGTCTGCTTTTTTTATGGAGAAATGTAAAGTAAGCAAGCTGAATTTAAGTGAAATTTAGTAGTATGCTGATATTCGCAGGTTGCTTAAATGAAGTGACTTGTGGTTTTGACTGTTGCTATAGGGAATTTTGGGATGAAAAAAAATCATATGAATAATATAGCTTGGGCTGTTTCAGCTGTGGTTTTAGTCGGGTCATTAACGGCCTGCCATCCTCGAAATGAACCTGTTGAAGGTGCAACGACGGAACAGAAGCCAGCAGTCGTCGCTGATGCGATTCCACTTATTCAATCTAAATCAGTTGCGATGCAATTACCAAAAGCACAGGCTTGCGATGCGGAAGGCTGCACCCAATATACGATTCAAACGGTTGAAACCAATGTTGATTGGATTAATCAATATTTTACTGATCGGATTAAAAAAGCAGACCCGATTGCATTTTCAACTGAGCCGAATCAAAAAATCGATTTATCAGACAAGACGGATGCAGGCCTAAGTCAAAGTACCACTTCTGTTCGATATATTAGTCAGTGGGGACATATCGCAACTTTTGCAATCGAAAGCTATACCTACGCAGCGCATGCGGCTCATGGTATGTCCCATGTTGAATATGTCAATTTTGATTTAAAAGCCAAAAAACGTTTGGCTTTACAAGATGTATTGGTCAAAGGTGCAGATACGAAAGTGATTAGCGCACTTTTTGATGCCAACTATATGTGGTTAGATAGTCATGATATTGAACGTTCAAAACTTCAGTTAAGCGATAATTTTTATTATGGTGCGAACGGGATTGTATTTGCTTATCCACTGTATGAATTGGCGAGTTATGCAGAGGGCATGCCTGAGCTAAAACTTCCATATTTTACGGCTAAAGGACTATTTAAACCTGAATATTTACCAAGTTTGCCAAATTACGACACCAAATAAGACAATTTGAAGCAAGATTATTGGTCTAATAAGGGGCAGCTGTAAGCTCGGTCACTGTATTTTTGAGTGTTAAGAGCTTACACTATAGCCAGTTTTTTTCTTTACTTAAGATTGGCTATGATCGACCCGAAATTACTCAGAAATAATATTGAGGCTGTAAACTTAGCCTTAGCAAAACGTGGTGTTCAACTTAACGTAGCAGAGTGGGCAGACCTTGAAGCGCGCCGTAAGGAAATTCAGTCTAAAACTGAGTCGTTACAAGCTGAACGTAATGCTGGTGCAAAACAAGTTGGTCAAATTAAAAAAGCTGGCGGTGATGCATCTGAAATCATGGCACGTATGTCTGCTATTGGTGATGAAATTAAAGCCGCAGAAGTTGCACTTTCTGAGCTTCAGGCTGAACTTGAAGCCAAATCTTTATCGATTCCGAATTTACCTCATGAGTCTGTGCCAGAAGGTAAAGACGAAAACGACAATGTTGAAGTTTTAAAATGGGGTACACCACGTCAGTTTGATTTTGAGATCAAAGACCATACTGACTTGGGTGAAATGATGGGCGGTTTAGAATTTGAAACCGCAACCAAATTGACAGGTACTCGTTTTAGCGTACTCAAAGGCCCATTGGCGCGTTTACAGCGTGCAATTACCCAATTTATGTTAAATACACATACCTTGGAAAATGGCTATACAGAAGCGTATGTACCTTATTTAGTTAATGCAGATTCTTTACGTGGTACAGGCCAATTGCCTAAATTTGAAGAGGATTTATTCAAACTTCAAGGCGAAAAAGAATACTACCTGATCCCGACTGCAGAAGTTCCTGTAACTAACTTCGTGCGTGATGAAATCATTGACCCAGAACGTTTGCCATTAAAATATGCAGCGCATACGCCATGTTTCCGTAGTGAAGCGGGTTCGTATGGCCGTGATACACGTGGTTTGATCCGTCAACACCAATTTGACAAAGTAGAAATGGTTCAGATTGTAAAACCTGAAACTTCGATGGATGCGTTGGAAGAATTAACGGGTCATGCCGAAGGTATTCTTCAAGCATTAGGCTTACCATACCGTAAAGTCGTTCTGTGTGGCGGAGACATGGGCTTTGGTGCAATCAAAACTTATGATTTAGAAGTTTGGGTGCCAAGTCAAAATACCTACCGTGAAATTTCATCTTGCTCATGCATGGGTGACTTCCAAGCACGCCGTATGAAAGCGCGTTACCGTGCTGACCAAAAGAAAACTGAGTTTGTACACACGCTGAATGGTTCAGGTTTGGCAGTTGGTCGTACTTTACTTGCCGTGATGGAAAACTATCAACGTGCAGACGGTTCAATTGAAATTCCAGCAGTACTTCGTCCATATATGGGCGGTGCTGAATTTATCGATTAATAGTCGATAAAGTGCATACATTTGTGCACAAAAATTGCTTAAGACAATCAGATTTAAACTATTGAGGTCGTGTGTGGATATCTTTCCAATCTCTTTGAAGTTGCAGCAGCAACCTTGTCTGATTGTTGGTGGTGGTCGAATTGCATATCGAAAGGCTGTGCTGCTTGCAAAAGCGGGCGCTCAGCTGACAGTTTGCTCACCCGAAATTGAAGATGATTTATTGACCTTGGTTAATCAAACCCAAGGTCAATATCTCAACTCGATTTATCACGAATCGGTTTATCGAGAAAATGCCATTGCGCTGCGTCAGTTTCGTTTAGTGATTGCAGCAACCAATGACAAAGCGGTCAATCAGGCGGTTTTTGAAACCTGCGAAGCTGAAAATGTCTTGGTTAATAGTGTCGATGATCCGCCGCATTGCCGTTTTATGGTTCCTGCGATCATTGACCGTTCTCCACTGGTCATCTCCGTTGCATCTAATGGCACATCGCCAGTACTCTCGCGCCAAATACGCACCCAGTTAGAAAGCTCGATTCCGCATGGCATGGGCAAACTGGCTGAGTTCTCAGGCCAATGGCGCGCAGCCGTTAAAGCCAAAATCGTCAATCCAGATGAACGCCGTATTTTTTGGGAAGACTTGTATGCAAGCCCGCTCAAAGAGCAGGTATTCAATGACAATTTGACTGAAGCCAATCGTTTGATTGAACAGGCATTATTGGAATGGAAACAGCCGAAAGGTGAGGTGTATTTGGTTGGGGCGGGGCCGGGTGATCCTGAACTGCTGACCTTAAAAGCCCTGCGTTTAATGCAGCAAGCGGATGTGGTGATCTATGACCGTTTGGTCTCTCAGCCGATTATGGACCTCTGCCGCCGTGATGCAGAGAAAATCTACGTAGGTAAGGCACGATCCAATCATGCTGTTCCGCAAGAAGGCATTAATGCCTTACTGGTAAAATATGCAAGTGAAGGAAAACGCGTTTGCCGCTTAAAAGGCGGAGATCCGTTCATCTTTGGCCGCGGCGGTGAAGAAATTCAGGAACTCTTTGCGGCAGGCGTTGCCTTCCAAGTCGTTCCGGGAATTACTGCTGCCTCTGGATGTTCGGCTTATGCAGGGATTCCTTTAACGCATCGTGATTATGCGCAAAGTGTACGCTTCTTGACAGGACATCTCAAAGAAGGTTCACCGGAGCTACCTTGGAATGAGTTGGTTTATCAAAATCAAACGCTCGTGCTGTATATGGGCTTGGTCGGTCTAGAAAAAATTTGTGAGAAACTCATCGCGCATGGGCAGCGTCCGGATATGCCAGTTGCATTGGTATCGAAAGGCACAACCCCAGAGCAAAAAGTCGTGGTTGGGACATTGGCAGATATTGCATCTAAAGTCAGTGAATACCAAATTCAGGCGCCTACATTGACGATTATTGGTGATGTGGTGAGTCTGCGTGAACAACTTCAATGGTTGGATTGATGGATGGCCTATTATTTTGCTGGCTATTATTTGTTGCAGCTTAAACAGCATGCATTATTGAACAGGGCTAATCAATTTATTCGTACTTGCAGTTCTTGCATTAATGATCATTTGATTAGCGATTGGTCTTATTCATGCGTTAAAAATGCTCATTTTAAAATAGAAGATGTACAAAGCCAGTTTAATTTGTCTAATTTGCAATTGAGTAACTTGCGGAAGTGGGCTGATCAACATAGTTTGCAAGATCAGGTTGGTTGGATCAGCCTCTTTTACGATATTGAAACTGCTTTAGAATATAAGCATAAATTCTTTGAGCATTGTCAAAATGTTCACTTATTATCAATGTATATTGATGAAGAATATAGACAGGATATTCTAGAAATTTATAAACCTACTTTTCCTAATATAGGAGAGGTCGGCCTTTATGCATGTTTGAAGAAGGTAATTGTTGAACCTGAAGATACAAATGAATTACTTTTAGGCTATGACTATATTGGCATAGAACCTTGTGGAGATTTTCACAGTTTTCATTGTCAGCATCTTGCAGATAGGCTTTGTGAGAAATTCAATTTAGAACTTAATTACAATAATTTATTTGATGATTCTTCAAGACAGTCTGAGATTGAAGATTTTCTAAATGATGAATCGTCAGGACTTGAAGCAGTCCCATGGGGGATTGCAAAAGTGAAGTTGGTCAAATCTTGGTAAATATGTATTTATCAAACAATTTAATATAGAGAAAATACGTGATACATGTTGTTTTATACGAGCCAGAAATTCCTGCAAATACAGGGAATATCATTCGTTTATGTGCCAATACTGGAGCGCAGTTGCATTTGGTCAAGCCATTAGGCTTTGAACTAGATGATAAAAAACTCCGCCGTGCCGGTTTGGATTATCATGAATGGGCACACATGAAAGTATGGGAAAACTTTGAAGAATGCCTTGCGGGCTTAAAAGTGCAAGGTATTGAGATGGATGCCATTTATCCATTAACTACTAAAGGTTTTGAAACACCGCATACCTCTAATTTAAATCGTCCTGTGGCGCTGTTGATGGGGCCAGAAACACGTGGTTTGCCGGAAGATGTCCGTATGATGTTCCCGAAAGAACATTGGATTCGCCTGCCGATGGCACCAAATTCACGCAGTTTAAACTTGTCCAATGCTACTGCTGTGATTTTATATGAAGCTTGGCGTCAGCAAGACTTTAAAGAATTGGTCTAAGTGTGATCTGTTCAAAAAGCCGCTCTATCGAGCGGTTTTTTATTGGGAGTGAACACAGTGAACCGTTTACAGCAATGAAGTTTTGTAAAATAAGGGCTTAAAAACTTCAGCATCAATATAAAAATGTGTATAAGAACACTGTGAAGAAATAAAACGGGTACTTAAAACTTGAAATCTATAAATTTAAAAGCTTTTGGTGTCATGATTGCGACCGGATTCATTTCATCAATGAGTTGGGCTAATCCAACCGTATCGAACACAACAGAACAGACATCAGTGACCGTCACTGCAACTACAGAAAATGTTCCAGTTGTACCGAAGGTTGATGTGATCAAGCCTTTTACTAAGGCTGAAATCCAGCAGGGCATGCTGGAAATGCAGCAAAGACAAAATCAGCGTATTGAGGAATGGGGAAAAACACTAAAAGCCGACGATTTTGAACGTTCATGGTATGGTGGTCGTCAATTGAAAAAGTCCAAGCGTCAGGAAGTTTGCGGGATCTATCAGGGTTTAGTGAATGAAACCTATGGGTTGGCACAAAAAAATAAAGCAAGATTGAGTCAAGCGGATCAAAAACAAATATCAGACCGCAACCAATTTATTCAAAGCTTAGGTTATGAAAATAATATCGTTGACACCAAGATGGGTTTTAATTGCCGATTAAAATAAGTGGTTTGCTGAAACCCTTTTGATTCATCTCAATAATTAATGTCCTTGATGCCGAGACATCAAGGATATGGAAAAGTTCAAGGACTTTTAAAAGCTCAAATTACCTCGTAAATTAATCAATTAAATTAAAGTCACTCAGTTCTGTTTGTAGATGTTTTGGATTATTTGCAAATAGCAGTTGACCACTGGTGTATAACCAACCCAATTGACCTTGCTGCTGAAGACGTTTCAGTAAGACGTCGTTAAATGTCGACGTTGCAAAGACAGTTTCACTAAAGACTTTAAACTCACCGACATTAGTGTTTTCACTATCTTTCATAAACAGCATGCCGTTTTTGGTGGTTGAACTCATATCTAAAGCACGGCTGACTAAGCGGTAACCGTCTTTTGCTTGCTCATCGATCATCTCCTGTAATTTTAAGCTGCGCTCTACACTATTGCTGCCGGTTGGGTAAGTTTTAAAGCGATAGCTGTAAGTGCCATGGTGTGCGCTGCTATTTATACAGGTTGCAACTTTAGGACTATTTTGTTTGCCGTTCAGAACTTCAGGACGAAAACCTGTGTAATAGCTTTTGAATTGAATAATACGGCAGCCTTGGGCACCCAGTGTATTGAGCATAGTTTCCAGTTGCACTGGGTCTACGAGCGGGGAAACATAGCCGCTGTCGTAAGTATATGTCGCGGTATCGTTTTCTTTTTTAATGAAATAATCTTTGAAATTCAGGGCATTGGTTGGTCTGACGCTATGCAGGTATTGATAGCCTGATTTACCTTTTTCATTTAACTGATTACGCCATGTAAAATATATGTCAGCGATAGAGGGTGCTGTACGGTCTGCAACAATATGATTGAAACGCGTATTTTCATTGGCAAGTTTCATGTAGCTATTAACATTACCATTGTCCAGGGTTTTAGTATCATAGCCAATTAACTTATAACCGCTTTGTCCCATTGTATTGAGCTGAGCCAAGAAGTTTACTGTGTCGGTCGTATTAATAAAGCTCTCAGACTTAAAATCTGCAGTTGTGATTTTGGTTTTCGGTTTTAAATTGGTGAAGAATTCATTGGAATTTTTTGTATAGCAGCGGCTGTCCTTGAGTGGGTCGGTAATTAGACCTCGTTGCATGATGATATAGCTTGGATTTGAAATCGTCGCGTTAATCACGCAGAAAGAATTATTATTTAAAAAAGTTAAGACACGGTTGCTCGTCGCGTCACCTCTGACTGGTTGAAACTTAATCGAATGATATTCAAAGTTATTTAGTGTTGCAGCCGGCTGTATTTCACTCATGACCATGTCATGAAGTAATTGATAGCGTTTGGAAACAAATTCACCGCTGCAAGTTTTACTTGAACTATTGTGTACCGCATATTTTAGTTCTTCGTTCACTGCACTGACTGAGTTTTCACTGGTTTTATGAATTGAAATTTGTGGTAAATCGCAATTATTGTTACCGAGGGCAGAATTCCCTTGAATCCATTCTCCTGTGAATTTATCCGCTACAGTTGTTGGCGTTGGCGTTGGCGTTGGCGTTGGCGTTGGCGTTGGCGTTGGCGTTGGCGTTGGCGTTGGCGTTGGCGTTGGTGTAGGTGTAGGTGTAGGTGTAGGTGTAGGTGTAGGTGTAGGTGTAGGTGTCGCGCCACCATCATTGGAGCTTGATCCACCACAGCCCACCAATGTCGTAAATACAGCAGCGATAATGCTGATTTTGTGATTATTATTCATGACTAGTGCTCAATAGAGTAAAGTTGTTATGTACGGCTGATGCGGTTGTATAAACATTTAAAATCAAGATTTATTGAACAAGGTGTGATTCAATCCAGCCATTGCCATGTTCTGTAGTGACTTCGATCAAACCTGTTTTAGTCATGTTTCCCGCAAAAATAATATCTGCATTTTTTGACAGTTTATTAATGACTTGGCTCGATTTATCGGCAGTTTGATAAAGCGGTAGATTGTTAATTTTAGGTCTGAGTTGCTGTCCCATGCTGAAACCATTTGCAGCATAATTTGAGTTCGTCGTGGCCCGACTACCTGTCCATTCTTTTGCGGTATTCGATACTTCTTTGGATGTTTCATTAAATTGATTCAGTGTATTTCTTAAATCACGCATGGTATCGGCAAAACCTGCATATACTGATATTGAAGCTAAAGACAGACTGCTAACGATGACTAAATGACGAATTTTCATGAACTTTCTCCTTTACTTTGTTATGTCATTCCGCTTTATATCTGACGGATTCATAACATTCGCGGTGTTTAAATAATTATAAAATGCGAAAATTTAGCATTTTTAAAATAGATCATTTATACTTCACTTGTAAAGAGGGTGGAGTGGTGAAAATGAATGTAGAAAGCCAGAGTGAACATCTAAAGCAAAGTAAAAATTGGTATAAGTCCTTACCGACAGAATGGCAAAATTGGTTGAATGAAAATATTGAAAATGGTTGCGATGTACAGAAAATAAGTGAGATTTTACAATTGCATGGATTAAGTCCACGGGTGGATCAATACTTATTTTCTGATGCAGACCAACTTTCAGAACAGCTGCAAAATGAACTTTTGGAATACAGTCTTGAGGGCTTAGAGACAGATGAAATTTTAGAAAAAATTAAGCAAAAAAATATTTCAAATCATTTGATCATTCAGTTTCTAAAGCGTGTAAACAATAACGTAATTTTTAAAAAACTGAAGCAAGTACAGCAACAGCAGAATAAACAGCGTTGGCTATTACAGGTGATGGGTCAATTGAATCAATTGAACGACCACATTCCATCCACAATCGATTGCATAGAAACACCTGATTTTGAAACATTTATAGAGCGGTATTATAGCCAGATGCGACCGGTCATTTTAAAAGGTGGGATACAACATTGGCCTGCACTGCATAAATGGAGTCCTGATTATTTTGCACAGCATTTTGAAAATGAGTTGGTTGAAGTCCAGATGCATCGTGAGCAGCATCAAGATTTTGAAAAAAAATCGGTACAATTGAAACGTATTATTTTGATGCAAGATTTTGTCGCACAAATTAAAGCCACTAAGCACAGCAATGACATTTATTTAACTGCGAATAACGCCGCTCAAAATAAGCAATTCATGCAAAAGATTAGTGAAGATCTAGGTGACTTCGCCAAAGCTTATTGTCAAAAAGAGATCAAAAATCGACATTTTTTATGGTTTGGCCCTGCAGGCACATTTACACCACTGCATTATGACTTAACCAATAATATGTTGGCACAAATCTATGGACGTAAAAAAGTGACTTTGATTCCTGCATGGCAAATGCCGTATATGTATAACGATCATTGGGTATTCAGTCAGGTTTCAGACGTCGCAAAGGCTGATCTAGCAGACTATCCATTGTTAGAAAAAGTGACGCCATTTGAGTGCATTTTGCAACCTGGAGAAACCTTATTTATCCCAATTGGCTGGTGGCATAGTGTTGAAAGTTTAGATATATCGATCAGTGTTTCATTTACGCATTTTAATGTAAATAATCATTTTTTTACTGAATATCCTCAAGATCTCATCAGATGAAAATTGTGAAGAAGATCAAATAATGCGAAAATTTCACCTACAGAGTATTTCTTTATTTGTTGGCTAATTGCATGACTAAACTGCCGCTGGACGATGCCCAATTCAATTTACAGCAAGTGCTGCTTTTAATGGGCTATTTAAGTGAATGGCTCATTCGTTCAGGTGTGGGCTATACGGAGTTTACTGCTGCATTGAAGCCGATATTTTATGAACAGGCAGAGCTGGAACTGGCGCGCATTGAGCATAAACCGACAATTTCAGCGATCAGTTTGCTGTCTGGCCTGCACCGTAAAGATGTCACCGCTTATAAGCAGACTGTACAGGCGGGTAAGGCGCTGACTGAAGCGCCGGTCTCAGAACCGATCAGCGTGCCGTCCAGAGTTGTTGGCCTATGGCTGGCTGAAGGCTGGAAAGAGACTTTGCCGTTTTACAGCGAAACCGAAAACAGTTTTGAACATCTGGTGAAACGGGTATCTACAGAACGCCACCCGCGTTCTGTCTTGAATGAACTGATCCGTTTAGGGGTCGTCACTGAGCAAGCAGAGAATGTATCGCTGCAAAAAGGCCAGTTTATTCCTGACCCCTCATTGCAGGAAGCCCGGAAAATTTTGACAGCTAATTTGAGCGCGCATTTGGCTTCAGGCTTACATAATTTGTTTCAAAATACAGGTGATACTTATCTGGAACAGGCAATTTGCGCAGATGAATTAACTGAAGAATCAATTAAAATTTTACATAATGAAAGCCTGAAATTATGGCAAGAATATTCATTGCGCTTATTAAAAATAGCATCGGAAAGATGCGCTATAGATGAAGGAAAGCCTGATGCGACACAAGCCTTCAGATTTGGAGTTTATCAGCATGACCGTGAGTAAACCGCTCAAGCTGTTCAGTATTTGCATGCTTTTCGCAGCAATGTCAGGATGCGGGGATTTATTTGGCGCAGGAGGCGTCAGCTTAGAAGGGACAGGCAACGGCAAGCCGACCGTGCCGGGCATGGGAAATGCCGGTGAGGATAAAACAGATAAAGTAGCGGATTCAGATTATAAGCTGAATCTGTCATTGGGAGCATCAGCGGTAGATTCCTGCAATTTAGTGATTCGTGAATTGCAGTTCATCAATACCGCATCCGATACCGCGGTATTTCAAAATTCAGTGATCCCTGTGAACTTTGATAAAGACGGCATTGTGCCGGTCACAGTGCAGCTGACTTTGGAAAACGCCAATGCGTCCGCTGTGGAAATTGAATATCCGCATTGCGATGTGCCGCTAATGCTGCAGAATGCCGCTGCGGATGTGCAGTATTTTCCGGCGCGCGAATGCAGCGCAATGAAAACAGAGCTGCTGGCTTCGGATGAAATACGCAGTTTTAGGCTGAATTACAGTCTGGATACAGCTATGCAAGGCAATTGGAGTGTGCACAGCAAGCTGAAAATGAGTGTGCCGGGACAGCCAGCAGAACAGTGTGAACTGCTGCTGCTGCCGATAAGCCTGACATTGAAATGATCAGGTGCAAATCATGCAGGGAAGTATGTGCAGCCTGCTGAACCGCTGCATCTGAATCAATAAAATACAACATAAAAAAAGGCGCTTTAAGCGCCTTTTTTGTTTAGAGATAAACTTGATTAGAATTTATCATCAAATTCGTTATGTTGCGGTGCAGGGTGTTTAAAACCTTTAGTTTTATAACCAAGGTATAAAATACCGAACATTGCCCACCACAAACCATATTTCAATGCAGTTTCTTCAATTTCTAACCACATCGCAAAGATACTGATAAAGCCAAGCATTGGGATAACCACGAAGCTAAAAATATCTTTGGCTGTTTTTGTGCGGCCATCACGAAGTGCATAACGTGAAATCACAGATAAGTTCACGAAAGTAAAGGCTGTCAATGCACCAAAACTAATCATCGAAATGACAATATCAAGATTCATAAAGCCCGCAGTTAATGCAACCGCACCTACGATCATGATGTTGTACGATGGTGTGAAGTTTTTCGGACTAATATGACCAAAAATCTTTTTGTTAATGACGCCATCACGACCCATTACATACATCAGACGTGATACGCCAGCATGTGCAGAAATACCTGATGCCATTACTGTCACAATCGCAAAAGTTAACACATAGGATTGGAACAGTGAGCCGCCGACGAGCAAGAGTATCTCTGGCTGTGTTTCAGCAATATTCTTGAAATAGTTACCCGGCTCAGCAGGGAAGAACAGCTGCATGAAGTAGGTACTAATAATGAAGATAATCCCTGCGATTAAAGCAGTTAAGAAAATCGCTTTCGGCAGTGTTTTCTCAGTATCTTTGGTTTCTTCTGCCAATGAACTTAATGAGTCAAAACCAGTGAACGAGAAGCACAGTAATGTTGCACCTGTAATCAGCGCACCCACAGACGTCAGCTCATTCCAAAATGGCTCAAGGCTCCATAATTGGTAGCGTTCTGCCGCAGAAATCGGGCCATCAGCATTGAAGCCCATTTGAAGCTTGCTGTAGACCATCCACGTGAAAATACCAATTACTAATAACTGCACAAGTACAATCAGGCTGTTGAAGTTAGCAACAAAACGCGCGCCGCGTAAGTTAATTCCAGTCATGAATGCCGTTAGCACAATGACCCATACCCAGTGGTTTACTGTTGGAAATAGTGCTTCAAGGTAAATCACTGCAAGAATAATATTCACCATTGGAGATAATAGGTAGTCTAACCAAGAAGACCAACCCACCATGAAACCTACGTTCGGGTGAATAGATTTTTGGGCATAGGTATACGCAGAACCCGAAGAAGGGTAGCGACGGATCATATGACCATAACTAATCGAGGTAAACAGAATTGCAATCAGGGCAATAATGTAAGAAGTCGGCACGTGTCTATGACTTTCTTCAGATACTAAACCAAAAGTATCAAATAGAGTCATTGGTTGGATGTAAGCCAAACCAATAATAATAATGTGCCAGAGTCCAAGCGTTTTTTGCAGTTTAGCTGCCGATTGAGTCCCAGAGATATTTGTCAACGGCGTTATCCTCTTATCGTTGATCAAGGATCAGTCATATTCTAAGGATCGTTTGAGACGAACGATCCCCCCTACGTTTTAAAACAAAAGTGCGCCAATCTACTCCAAATTGGTACATTTTGTCAGTAACTTTGAAATTATTTTTAGCAGAAATTATGCCAGTTTGATTAAAAAATAACTGATATTGTGTTCTGCAAGTGAAAAGCCCGATGTTTAAAAAAACATCAGGCTTAATTTTTCGCTATATTCGCTTATTTTTCAGCAATTACCAAGCTTTTTTTAGAATAGTTTTAAGGTCTTCTAAGCTGGCTTCTTTAGGATTATAAATAATCGATCCATCATTCAGTGCTTTCTCTGCCACTTCATCTAATTGAGCTTCTGTCACCTTGCCAGTTTCACTCAAAGTACGAGGTAATTTGGTCAAACTATACAAGCGGTCACGCATGGCTAAAAGCGTTGAAATGGCTTTTTCAGCGCGGAGGTTGGCCGGCGTTTGGGCATAAATATCAGGGCCAGCCAGTGGTAATAGCAATTCAGCAATCTTATCGCCATTCACTTCTTTGTTGTATTCCAACACATACGGCAAGAATAAATTCATGCATAAGCCGTGGGGCAGGTGAGCGACTGCACCCAGCGCATGACCTAATGAATGCACCAATCCAACCATAGAATTCGAAAATGCAATTCCTGCCATCGTTGAGGCTTGTGCAAGTTCTAAGCGCCCATGCGCATCACTGGTATTATCTAAGACACCAAATAAGCTATTGCTAATTTTCTTGATTGCGGCAGTAGCATAGGCATCTGAAATAGGGTTCGCCGCCATGCACGTATAGGCTTCAATGGCATGCGTCATCGCATCCATCGCTGTCATAGCCGTAAGATGAGGTGGCAAAGTTTGCGTCATACGTGGGTCAAGAATTGCCGCATGAGGCATCAAATAATTCGATGCAAAGGCCATTTTAACATTCTTTTCAGGGTCAGAAACCACAGCGACCATAGTCACTTCTGAACCTGTCCCTGAGGTTGTTGGAATCACAAAAAATGGTTTTAAAGGTTTTGGTAAGTTGTGCGCACCTGAGTATTTCAGTAAGTCATCACCACCTTCAGATACCAAGATGTTGGTTGCTTTAGAGGTATCAATCACTGAACCGCCACCGACGGCAATAATGGCATCACATTGGTTGTCGCGGTAAAGTTGAGCCGCTTTACGTACGGTTTCTAGACTTGAGTCTGGCGGAACATCATCAAAAATATAGCCAATCACCGTCTCGGTACTTTCAAATGCCGCTTCAATCGGTGCAAGTAATTGATTACTGCGAACGCCTTTGTCAGTAATGATCATGGGGCGTTTAGCACCCAAAGTAGACAGTTCGAATGGAATGTGTTCTAAAGCAGCATGGCCAGCAATCACTTTTACAGGACAGAAAAATTCGTAATATGGTTTAGCCATGTGTTATGCGCTCCGTTTTAAATAAGACTGGGCTACTTTTAAATAAATATTTGCAGCACCGCTCAGTTTTTCTTTTAGGCTTAAATGTGTTGGATATTCTTTGACAGCCAATTCAGCCACCAATTTAGGTAAAATTAACGCTTCCATTTTGTTGAGACAACGCACCAGTCGGATGGCATAAGACAAATCACCATCGGCGATCATGCGGTCATTGGCAAAGGCTTGTGCGGTACTTTCTTGAAATGAGAATACCAAAAAGGCATGATTCAAATGCTTAAACGTAATGGTTAAGTCAGGCTTTTGAGTGCCGGGTGTGAGGAGTTTGAGTTGGTGGTCTTCCGTGACTTGCGCGACAAATGCAGCACCATTAGGAAAAACATTCATAGATAAAATAAAATTAACTGGAAATTTAGCAACTTCTTGTTTAATTTCTTCATCGACCTGGCTCGCCATGACCAGACCTCTGCCAATCACATCCATCATGAGTTTGACATAGGCCTGCTGGAGCGCGGGTTTAACGGATTTAGTTGCAATCACGTGTACATCCCTTATCTATAATTATCAATTTAGAGCTTTTACTCTAAATTATTTTATTTGAGAAAGCAAAGTCTTTTATAGTTGTTTGACTGTTACGTCTTTAAAGTAACCACTGTTTTTCAAAGTATCAATGATATCGACGCATAAGTTTTCAAATTTAGGGTAATCCTGTACTAAATCTTGTATACGAACCATTTCTAATCCAGCATAGCCACATGGATTAATGGTATGAAAACCAAATAGATCACAATCGATATTCAGTGCCAAACCGTGATAACTGCGGCCTTTACGAATTTTAAAACCGAGAGAACCAATTTTGCGTTCTGCAACATAAACACCGGGTGCATCAGGCTTGGCATAAGCGTCGATGCCGTACTTTTTCAGCAGTTCGATCATCAAGTTTTCTGCATAGGAAACCAGCGTACGCACGTTCCAACCTAAGCGATTTAAGTCAAACATGAAATAAGCGACCAACTGACCCGGTCCATGCCAAGTGACTTGTCCACCACGGTCTGTTTGTACCACAGGGATGTTACTTTGCACCAAAATATGTTCAGGTTTACCGGCTTGCCCCTGAGTTAATACATCGGGATGTTGCAATATCCACAGCTCATCAGGTGAGTTTTCATCTCGCTGTTCAGTGAGAGTTTTCATCTCTAAAAAGCGGTCTGCATAAGGGGTAAGGTGGTTATATTGACGAATGATTAATTCGGGTTTTTGAACAGTTTCAGTCACGTATTTCGTGTCCTTTTCTATCAAAGTCATGTATGGATTATAATGAATTAGACGTACAAAAGGGGGGGTAAATACTGAATTACTTGAGGGTATTACTATTATACTTAGACATAAAAAAACACGCCCTAAAGCGTGCTTTTTTATTTAAATCAACAGAATTACAGCGCGGTACGAATGTGTTTACAAGCTGCTAAATCCGCATAGACCGCATGTACTTGTTCTAACTCTTCGAAACGTAATTGAGCAGTAATTGAATGATATTTACCTGTACGAGATGGAGTCACAGTCATTTTACTGCCATCAAAATCAGGAAAATGTTTAACAAAAATTTCATTCACTGCAAGGCGAAGTTCTTCACCTGCATTACCAATCAATTTAATAGGGTAGTCCATAGGGAAGACCCAAAGATGCTCTTGCAATTCACGTGAAGGAGCGCGATTAGTCATATCAGTCATGGGACACCTCATTATTTAAAAATACCTGCAATGAGCAGGTATTTGGAATCATTTGCTACATGCTCATAATATGGGGCGGAAAACCCCATATTCAAGCCTGCATTGTCCTAGTTATAGGTTAATCATTCTCAAGGAATGAACGCAAATGCTCTGAACGTGATGGATGACGTAATTTACGTAATGCTTTCGCTTCAATCTGACGAATACGTTCACGTGTTACGTCAAACTGTTTACCCACTTCTTCCAAGGTATGGTCGGTTGGCATATCGATACCGAAACGCATTTTCAAGACTTTCGCTTCACGTTCAGTTAGGTTTTCAAGTACTTCACGTGTAGCTTCTTTCAGACCTTCAGATGTTGCAGCATCAATTGGAGAGGTGATATTACCGTCTTCAATGAAGTCACCAAGATGCGAATCTTCATCATCACCAATTGGTGTTTCCATTGAAATTGGTTCTTTCGCAATTTTAAGCACTTTACGAACTTTCACTTCGTCCATTTCTAAACGTTCACCTAATTCTTCTGGTGTCGGTTCACGACCCATTTCTTGAAGAAGTTGGCGAGATACACGGTTGATCTTGTTAATGGTTTCGATCATGTGTACTGGAATACGAATAGTACGTGCTTGGTCGGCAATCGAACGCGTAATCGCCTGACGAATCCACCAAGTTGCATAAGTAGAGAATTTATAACCACGACGATACTCGAATTTATCCACCGCTTTCATCAAGCCAATGTTACCTTCTTGGATCAAGTCGAGGAATTGCAAACCACGGTTGGTGTATTTTTTCGCAATCGAAATTACCAAACGTAAGTTCGCTTCAACCATTTCCTTTTTCGCACGGCGAGCTTTCGCTTCACCAATCGACATACGTTTAGAAATGTCTTTGATGCCTTTAACATCTAAACCAAGTTCTTTCTCGATGTCAGCGATTTTTTGTTGGAATGCCAGAACGTCAGGGCGGACTTTTTCAAGATAGCCTTTCATTTCTGCAGGTGCTTTAGCAATTTGTTCATCTAACCAAGCAAAGTTAGATTCTTGACCTGGGAAAGACGTACGGAATTGAGTACGGTCCATACGACCACGACGTACTGCATAGCGCATAACTTCACGTTCAGAAGTACGGATTTGGTCATGGGTATTACGAATCAAATCAGAGATGATGTCGAATAAACGTGGTGTGAATTTGAACATCATGAACACAGTTGCAAGTGCTTCAAGTGCAGCAGCAGCTTCTTTACTGTTACGCCCATGTTTTTCAATTGCAGCTTTAGTGACTAACCATGCTTGTTCAAGCTCAGTGAAACGTGCTTTAGCAATTTCAGGATCTGGACCAGATTCGCCTTCAGAATCATCATCACCTTCAGACTCTTCTTCTTCATCGTCATCATCAAGTTTGACATCTTTAGTTGGCTTGTTGGTTGACGCTTCATCTTCATCGATCTCAGAATCATCTTCATCGATCACTTCTGGGATGGCTTCGTCAGATTCTGGATCTAAATAACCAGAAAGAATATCAGCTAAACGGCGTTCACCCGCTTCATAATCTTTATATTCTTGCAATACAACTTCGACTGCATTTGGCCAATAAGCAATAGAATGTAAAACGTCACGAATACCTTCTTCGATACGTTTTGCAATGCTAATTTCGCCTTCACGTGTCAAAAGCTCAACTGTACCCATTTCGCGCATATACATACGCACAGGGTCAGTGGTACGACCGGGTTCATTTTCAACAGATGCAAGTACAGCAGCGGCTTCTTCTTCAGCAACTTCGTCAGTCGCTTCGCTGCCACCTTCAAACATTGTATCGTCAGTTTCTGGTGCACGATCATGTACCGGAATACCCACGTCATTCAACATCTGAATGATGTCTTCAATCTGTTCACTTTCAGTGATTGAGTCCGGGAGATGATCGTTAACCTCGGCGAAAGTTAGGTAACCTTGCTCTTTGCCTCGGCTAATCAGAGCCGCTACTTGAGAAGTAGGGGAAGTCATATCGCTCATCTTTGCTTACTCTTCGTTGAATCTGTGGCAGTAAAAAAACCGTGCATTTTAGCACGATCGTCTCATTAAATCTTGTTAATAGCTGGCTTATCCCATTAGGACGGTACAGCATCAAGCTGTCCAATGAGATATTAAAAATTTAAATTCAGTAATTTAGGTGGGGCTGAAATTGTTGTTTTCAAGTTCATCCCATGCATCGATTATTTTACGAGTCATCTTTGACTGTCATAAAAATGAAGGATGCAGGGTGGATTATATCATGCCACAGGTTTTGGTAAGAAAAAAAGACCTATTTTTAAAGTTTAGTTGTTAAAAAAACAAATAAAACTTGACAATATTTTATATCCCATATAAATAGCGGCTAGACCCCTTCAATTTTTTTCATTATGAGGTAGTTTTGGTGTCTTCTACAGATTTTGAACTAGATGATAACTACGGTGATGATGATGTGAATTTCGATGAGGCCAGTGCAAAAACTAGCGCGAAAGAATCGTTAGAAAAGCGCCGACTTATTGATGACCTTCTGGCTCAGCGCCGTCTTGAACGTGAGCTTAAAGATTTTGATTACGACATCGACGATGACGATGATTTTGATGACGAAGAAGACTAAATAGCGATTTAGCATAGCGCTTGAAAATGCTATGCTTACGCATTAAGTTTCTAACTCTGGATTTGAAATGAGTGCTTTAGATTTAGACCTTTTGAGTGACTATCTAGACGGCGATGACAACGAGCATGGTCTAGATTTTGCAGCGACTCATGGTTTTTTATGTGCAATTGCAGTAGGCCCAGCTTTTGATAAATGGCTAGACGAACTTTTTGATAACAATCAGAAAAAAGTACCTGCTGAAATTATAGCACAAGTAAAAGCATGGCTCGAATCGATTCGTCAGAATCTTGCCAATGAAGATGGTATTGAATTTCCATTTGAAATTGAAGAAGCCGATGTTGAATCAAGTCTTGGTGACTGGAGTGTTGGCTTCGTTGATGCCATGTTCCTAAACGAAGATGCATGGTTCACCGACGAGTTTGAAGAACAATTGGTAGATTTAACTTTGCCAATCATGGTGTTCAGCGGCATTGATGAAGAAGATCCACAAATGGAATCTTTCCGTCGTAATGGTCAGTTGATGGATGAACTTGCAGAAGAAATCCCAACCAATTTGAACGAATTATATTTGATGTATCACACACCAAATTAATTTCGACGAAATTTAAAAAAAGCACCTTGGGGTGCTTTTTTTAGCGCTATACCTTTTCAATTCAAAGTTAGTCTAAAGGCTTAACTACGTTTGGCTTTTAAGAAGCTCTTTGCCATCCATCCAAAAGATAAAGCCAACATGAGATAATGGATGAATAAGGTAAAGCTGATAGCAAGCAGCCAGACCCAAGCGGGTAATTGCGTTAGCGCCATTTGAATAAAGGCTTGGGTTTCAGGGAAGATCAAGAGACAAATGACAGTCGCGACGACACTAATCAGTACGGAAGCTAAAATACAGCTCCAAATCAAAGTTCGCTTTTCTAACTTATTTGGCACTCGCTGATGGTCTTTAACAAAGCTAGATGCTGCAGCAAGACCGCCCACGATGAGACAGGTAATAGATGAACCACCAGGTAAATCAAAGAAAGATTCGATGGCTGCGACAGCAACCATGGCGAGGGCATAAGCAATGCTAAATGTGATGATGTATTTTTTCATTATTCAATGTTCATATTTTCGTTATATAAAGGGAGAGTATAACTTACCCGAAGTTTCTTCACTGAATTTTAAGTTTTAGTGAAGGGTATTGATTCAAATTCTAACGGAATAATTTAAAAAAATTTATAATTTTTTAGCGCAGTAGTCTGCATACCAACCATAGGCAATATGAAATATTGTGCCATGAATGGCGACCAAACAAAGCATAACCACAGCAGTTAGCCCGATGCCTGCATGATCTACAGACTTCATAATGCTTTCGGCATTGGGATTCATTAGCACCAAGAACAGCACAAAAAAGCTACCAATGATGATTGCAACGGCACTGGAGCCCCAAACCAGTTGGATCTTTTCATGGTTGCTAGGCACACGTTGTTCTTTCTTTACAAAATGCCCAACGCTGATTAATGCACATGCCACCAATGTAGGAATTAATGTAATACCACCAAGATTTAATCCAAAAATTAATACGGTAATCAAAAGCACCAAGGCGATGCTATAAACAGCAGCAAAGTGTAGGAGATAGTGTTTCATTTAAGCCCCAAAAACAAAAATTAACGAGGTCGACGTTGATGTCGACGGTACAAAATCCAACTAATAATGATGACTGTGATCAGCATAATCACATGGCCAACTTTACTAAATATTTGCTGCATTAACTGCTGATTTTCACCTAAATAAAAACCCATACAAGCTAAAAAAGTAGTCCAAATAATCGTACCTAAACCACTATAAAACATAAACTTCCAAAATGGCATGCGGCTCATTCCCGCAGGAATACTAATGAGAGAACGCACAGCTGGAATCATTCGTCCGAAAAATACAATGCGGTGACCGTATTGCTCAAACCATGCTAGAGATTTTTTTACATCTGCCGATTTGATAAATAAATACTTTCCATAGCGATCGACGAAGTGAAAGATGGATTCATGCTTAAACTTATAACCAATCCAATATAGCAATGCAGCCGCCAGTAAAGAGCCGACACAACCTGAAATAATGACACCAATGAGGAGTAGTTGACCTTGGGAGGCAGAATAGCCAGCCGAGGGCATGATGATTTCTGAGGGGATTGGGGGGAAGACATTGTCAAGGAACATGAGTAGGGCAATACCGAGATAACCCAATTGTTCCATGATTGAAATGATCCATTCAGTTAAAGTCATGTTAGCTAAGGCAGAGAAAAGGTGTATTTATCCTATGTTGAAAAGCGCAGTGGGTAAAGTTCCGTTTTAAATATTCCTGAAACTACCTAAGTAAAACAACAAATATTGAGTTCATCTTGTATTAAGTAGCACGTAGGATGAATTAGAAGGAAAAGTATGAATAAGTGATGGCATTAAGCAATGCTGAATGATATAAGGTTGAATAATTGAAAGGCTTGGATCATAGTTTTTATAGTATTGAGTGTACGCTGTTCAGTTTGGATTTTATTTAGATTTCGGAGCTTTAGCAGCTTTAAAAATCGTTTTATGTACTGAACAGCGTAGGACAAAGTTGCAATAAGTAGCGTTGCAAGGTGCATAAATTAATCATCATGTTCCATATTTAACAGTGTGTGAATATAGACTTGGCGTAAGCTCAGAGATAAAGCAAATGGAATCACACAAAGTCCAAGAATATTGAGCATAGTGGGTTGTAAGTGCAATGTATAAGCAATAAATAAGGCAAAAATTGCACCAATGCATGTAGCAACACTGACTATCAAAATATGCGATTGTTGGTTAAGGAGGTGTTTTAATTCTCCTACACTTTCTTTTACACGGGGAGCGGGTAAAGCAAGGCGCCTTGAGGTTGCAATTGGAGAGTTGATTAATTTTGGCATAATGCTTTCCTTTTCAATTATCTATAATGATTTTCTCGGATCAATTGATCAGAATAAGCATAAATGCGCGAACTGATTCTCGTAAATAACCAGATATAGTTATTTTGTCAAAAAAATTAAGTCACTGTTGAGAATGCGTAAAAAAAGCCCTAAAAATAGGGCTTTTATTTATATATCGTTACAACAAATTTTCCTTAGAGACGCTTACGTTTTGCTGCCACAATTTGTGATTGACGCATACGGAAGCCTGCTTTTTGCTGTTCTGTAGTTTTGTCGATACAGTATTTGCATGATACGCCGTGTTCGTAGCTCGGAAGTTCAACTTCAGCAGGAGCCAGTGGCCAACCGCATGCGTGACATTTGATATTTTCGCCTTCTTCCATACCGTGAGTGACAGCAGTACGACCGTCAAATACGAAACATTCACCTTCCCACATGCTTTCTTCAACAGGGGTTTCTTCTAAATATTTTAAGATACCGCCTTTAAGGTGATAAACCTCATTAAAGCCTTCTTGAAGTAAAAGTGAGGTTGATTTTTCACAGCGAATACCGCCTGTACAGAACATGGCAATTTTCTTATCTTTATGCTGCTCAAGCTCTTTTTTCACGTATTCAGGGAATTCACGGAAAGTCTCAGTTTTCGGGTCAATCGCACCCTTAAATGTACCTGCTTTGTACTCATAGTCGTTACGTGTATCAATTAGGATTACGTCATCACGTGTAATTAGTTCATTCCATTCTTTAGGATCAAGATAGTGACCGACTAAATCACGTGGTTTCACTTCCACACCTAAAGTCACGATTTCTTTTTTCAGTTTGATCTTCATTTTACGGAATGGTTTATCCGTACTATGCGATTCTTTGTATTCCATCGCATTAAAGCCTTCATTGAGAAGGAATTGATGGATGATATCTACAGATTTACGGTCACCGGCAACAGTACCGTTAATACCTTCACCTGCCACAATTAGAGTACCGCAAAGGTTGATGGTTTTTACCAAGTCTAAAAGACGTTGTTGAAGATCGGCAGGATCTTGAACTTCTTTGAATTGATAAAGTGCGGCAACAACCCAACCAGAGGTCGCTTGCTGTTCTACAGGTGCAAGCTGTTCTACAGTAGCGTTCATGGAGTACTCCAAATGAATAAACAGGATAAAAATTAAGGCGCACATTCTACCGTGATTTGGATGAATAAGCGAGTAAAGCGATGGCTTTTAACCACACATTTGATCATAGCTTCATTTCAGTAGTTTTAGCGTGTATAGTCATGCCGAGTTGTTTTTATCCCATAAATATTGATTGAATGGAGCCGGTTTTGAGTACTGATCGTCGAATTGCCTCGTTAACCCCATGTGCAGGGCGTTGTTCTACGGTATTTGGTGATTCAGTCTGTCGTGGTTGCCGCCGCTTTAACCATGAAGTCATAAAATGGAATACCTATACAGCAGAGCAACACACGGCCATTTGGTGTCGTTTAGATGCACAGTTAGATCAAATTTTAATACCGATGTTGCCGCAAGCAGATATCATCCATGTCGAAGGCTTTGTCTTGTCTAAGCGAGTTCGCTTACGTCCAGATGCAAGCAAAGGCCGTAAACTGTATCACGCACTCAAGCTCTGCGAAAAAAACCGTCATTTCACAGATGAAAGTGGACTCGGGATACATTACAAACAGGTGCGACCGTTGTGGGATGAATTTGAGCGTCGTGTTTTAGCACTCGCCACAGCCAGCTATGATTTGGCATTTTTAAGAGCAGATGCCATTCGCTTGCATTTATTGCAAAACATGGATGAAGAGGACTAAGTCCTCTTTTTTTATTTATGAAATTTATAGTGATGTAAAAAAATAAGTGAAGGAATCTCAGCGTGAATTATTCGGAGTACTTTTTATATTGTGTGGCAGTCATTGTGATGATTGCAACGCCTGGACCTGTGATGCTGTTGGTCGCAAGTGCAGGTTTACAAGGCGGCTATAAAAAGGCATTTCAAACCATTGTCGGGACAAATTTTGCTTCACTGATTTTGATTGTGCTGTCAGTGTGTATTTTAAAAGGCATTTTAAATGTTAATGCGCATTGGCTCGATGGCATCAAAATACTGGGTTGTTTATATATTGCTTATATTGGATTTGATATTTTAAAAGAAGTAACTATACAGCCCACTGCACAATCTCTGCAGTTAAAAGCAGCACAAGGGGGCTTTAAGAAAGGATTGATTGTGGGAATTTCAAATCCTAAGGATATTATTTTTTTCGCATCATTTTTTCCGCAGTTTGTAGGAATTACTCCTCATCTTAATCTGAGTTTAATTGTGTTGACCCTGAGTTGGATCGTTTTAGATTTCGCAACTTTGTCTTTGGTGTATTTGTCTTTTCATCGATTGTCGAAATCACGCTGGTATAAAAAATTGTTGGCACTGTGTGGGCTGATTTTAGTGGTAGTTGCCATCTACGGGATCTATAGCATATTCACGGTTTAATTCTTAACTTGAAATGTGCAGTAAAAAATAAAAAGGCTGATTCAGTCAGCCTTTTTATGAACGTGTAGAGCTTTAATTAATTCGCACTAGAGATTGTGCTGTAAACGATATTGCACAATTTCTTCAATGGTGAGTACAGTCAAATGATGGGTTTGTGCATACGCTAAAACTTGTACGCCATTGGCCATTGTGCCGTCTGGGTTGGTTAATTCACACAAAACACCTGCAGGTTTTAAACCGGCCAGACGTGCCAAATCAATAGTCCCTTCAGTATGTCCACGACGGGTCAATACGCCGCCTTCACGCGCACGTAAAGGAAAAACATGACCCGGACGGTTTAAGTCACTAGCCACAGCACCATCTTTAATTGCGGCTTTGACTGTAGTTGTTCGGTCGTTTGCTGAAACGCCAGTAGTAACACCTTCCGCAGCTTCAATGGTGACAGTAAAGGCAGTTTTAAAATGGCTAGAGTTATCAGACACCATGGGTGGAAGTTCTAAATGATTGGCTTGAGCATCGGTTAAACACAGGCAGACAATTCCTGAACCGTCACGAATCATACGTGCCATGGTTTCTACAGTGAGTGTTTCTGCAGCAACAATCAGGTCGGCTTCATTTTCACGGTCAAAATCGTCCATGACTAAAACAGGCTTGCCTTGACGAATGTCTTCTAAGGCTTGCAGCATGCGCTGTTCTGCAGGTGGAAGGGCAGAAAAGAAAATTTCGGGTTGAATTAAACTAGACATTGAAACGCTCGCGTAAATTTTAGATACGGTTGAACATTTCAGGACATGTGAAATAGTGGCGTTACGATATATATTGAAAATGATCAATGATATAGAGATGTGACGTCGTCTTCTTTCATCCGGACTATACCGTCGGCTCAGGTATTGCACCTGATCTGCGAATCGCGTTTAAACGATTGGCTCGTGGGCTTTTTTCAGGGCTTTCAACCCAGCAAATTTACCACCGGTGGGGAATTTCACCCCGCCCTGAAGCGATGTGTCTTTAGTATAGACCTGTTTGAGTGATGATGGGGGGATTATTGCTTAGAATCATTTGCAAAATTTTAGATAAGTAAAGTTATAAGATTGGATTTGTAAGCATTTATATAAAGTGTGTCAAAGCATGCTATCGTGCCGATAAATCAACCATGATTGCATAATGATAAAAAATGACCGTTCCTCAGCATTCTCAGCAGCAGAATATAAAGCTGCATCGTTCACAGTTAGATCAAGAGTTTTCAACAGATCTGTTTCAAGATGTACAGGTTATTCGGTATCTGCAAGTGATTGGTGTTGCACTGATAGCTGCCAGTTTCGTGTATTTGATCGCGGCAAACTGGTTGATGTTGCCAAAATTCATTCAATTGGCAATTCCAATGTTGCTGTTGCTACTGAGTGCTGTGACGAGTGTATATTTTGCAAGGCATGCTTGGATTCAGCAAAGTTTAGATGCTTTAAGTGCTTTGTTGCTCGGATTGAGTTTGGCTGTGATTGGACAGGTCTATCAAACAGGTGCAGACAGTTATCTGTTATTTTTAGTCTGGGCTTTGCTGCTTTTACCTTGGTTATATCGACCGAATATCGGAGTCTTTGCGTTACTGTGTTTGATCAGTCAATTGGCATTATTTTTATATTTTAAACAAAGCTATTTAATCGTTGATCATTCTTGGGGGTATTTACTCTGTATGAATGTATTGACGGCAATTTGTGTGACCTATTGTTTGAAATATTATGCTGCACTGCGCTTAGTATTTATTGCATTTATTACACTAATGTCGATGTATTGCATGTTTTTATACTGTGGAAATGGGGTAGATCAGTATCAATGGCAATATTTAATTTTTGCCTTGTTGCTTCCAATTTATCTGATTATCTATTTTTATCGACAACAGCGTGCATTAGAAACCAGTTTACAAACTGCGGGTCTTGCCGCGAGTTTCAGTATTTTGATTTTCCAATGGGCAGAACATATTTTATCTGACTCGAGTGCAGGATTGTTGGTTTTTGCTTTGCTGATATTTGCTTGGTTTGCGGTGATCAGTTGGGCACTGATGAAATTTCTGCCACAGACTAAATTTGCGGTTATTCCTTTAGCGATTGGGGCATGGTTGGCAGGAATTATTTTATCGAGCTTATTGCTGACCTATTGGAAGGCGTTTTCGATCGTCATGGGCTTAGTTTTTGTAGCTGTGGCTTGGTGGTTGATTCGACGAGCTAAAAGTATCTTTAGTCGCCAATTTGCTTACTGCTTATGGGTATGTGGCCAATCTGCGGTCTTCATTCATACAGAGAGCTTAACCAATAGCATTTCGTTTATTTTAGTGTTGCAAATTGGCGTTATATTGCTCTGTTTGTTTAGTCGAATGCATTGGTTTATTGTTTTTATTCAACTCATTGCAGGATACGGCCTTGCAGTGGCCACACTATTTGATGCCGATCTTTTTATGAGCAATGAACATGTCATCTTAGCTGTGATTGGATTGAATTATATTCTACTGATTTTCTTGCTCGGGAATGCAACAGCTTGGTTGCACTCGATGTATCGAAAAAGCATTGTGTTGTGGATGTTATGCATCGTATTGGTGGGTGTGGTGTTGCAGACGTTGTCAAATAACATTCTACAGTTTGAACAGACCCAAAATGGTGTTCTTGACCTGTTTGTCGGTTACCTGCTGCCTGTGGTTTGGCTTGGCCTTTACATCGCAAATCAGAAAAAACAGGCGGGGAGCGAAAAATGGCTTTTACTGCTATTGGGCCTTGTACTGATTGCGATGGGTTATTTTGAAATTTTCTTGCTATTGGTTTTATTGGCATGGGCGCAGGTCTATCAGCAATCTTTGGTTAAAGCCCTGAGCATCGTGTTGATCATTTTTAGCTTATGGATGCTGTATTACAATTTAGGTCTGAGTTTTTTATTAAAAAGTTTAACGATTTTGATCTCTGGTCTTTTGCTGCTTGGCATTACCAAGATGTTATCTGCGATACAGCTTAAACAAGGGGGAGGAGCATGATGAACATACTCAATAAAAAAATACTTCCTATTGGTTTGGCTGTACTCAGTATTCTTTTATTTGTGCTGATGATTGCACGTCATGAATGGCATTTGGCAAACAGTCAGAGTATTTATGTAAAGTTGCAACCTGTCGATCCTCGCTCTTTGATTCAAGGGGATTATATGGCCTTGAATTATCAGCTCTATTTTGGGGGTCAGTCATCAAAAGAGCAATCTGCCAATGGGCAGGCTGCCAAAGCGAACACAGAAGAAAATGTACACCGTGACTATTTTGTCGATCAAAAAAGTATTGTGAGTTATGTGCAGCTTGATGCACAGCGTAGGGTGATTCGAACCAGTTTCAACCCAGAGTTGTTAGCGCAGTATCCAAGCTCATCCACAAAACTGGTGCTCAAAAATCCTGACAATAGATTTGAGGGTTTATATCCCGCTGCGAGCAGCTTTTTATTTGCTGAAGGCTTGGAGTCGTGCTATCGCGATGCGCAATATGCAGAGCTAAAGGTACAAGAAAATGGTCAGCCTTTGTTGGTGGGTTTGGTCGGAGAGCATTTACAGCCCTTTGATTGTAAACAAAACCAAGCATGGTGGAAGGGCCCGAGAGCAGGGGAGATAAGTTGAGCTGTTGAGTTGTATGTAGTGATATGCGTCTAATACTGAATTTTTGCAGTCAATAATGCATAGTTCAGCCATAAAAAAGCCCGCAAATTTTGCGGGCTTTTTAGAATCTTTAAATGCTTGAATTAAGCAACTTGAACTGGAATACAGTTCGCTGTGTGGTTCACAGTGTTGTTTGGGTTCGCATAGACTAAACGTGGCTTATGTGCATTTGCTTCAGCTTCTGTGAAATCGCCAAAAGTTGCGATAATCATCAAGTCGCCAATATCTGCTTGGTGAGCAGCACCGCCATTTACAGAGATAATGCCAGAACCTTCTTCACCACGAATGGCATAAGTGGTAAAACGCTTACCATTAGTCACGTTCCACATATGAATTTCTTCATATTCACGGATACCGGCTAAATCTAGAAGAATACCGTCAATTGCACAAGAACCTTCATAGTGTAATTCTGCTTGTGTAACGACGCAACGGTGGATTTTAGCTTTTAATAAACGAGATAGCATGGCTAGCGTCTCCTTGGTAGACCTAAGATCGTATCTTATGGTGGAACAATCTCTTGAATGCTGGGTCAGCAGTCAAATGCAAGCGCATTTTGCTCTGAAATCATTCAGATGGCAATAAGTATTGTTCAACAATTTGTGGAATTGTCAGTTCTATTTGTAAGCGTTGATCTGGTTCATGGCTTGCTGAATCTCACCACTTACCAACAATTTAGTACGTGATAAGGCATGTGCAATAGCATCATCCATTAAGCCTTGTTCACTACTTGGTGCTTTACCTAAGACATGGCCTGAGACACGTTCTTTAGAACCAGGGTGACCAATACCAATACGTAAACGATGGAAATTTGGACCAATATGCGGGACGATATCGCGTAAACCATTATGGCCACCATGACCACCGCCAGTTTTCAGGCGAATGACACCAGGGTTCATATCAAGTTCATCGTGTGCGATAAGCATTGCTTCGGGAGCAATTTGATAGAATTTGGCGAAGGGAACAACACTTTGACCAGAGAGGTTCATAAAGGTTGTAGGTAACAGCAGACGAACGTCTTGACCTTCGATATTACCACGACCACTGATGCCTTTATATTTAGGATCAGCTTTGAGTTGGATGCCATATTGTTCTGCAAGGCGTTCTACGAACCAGAAGCCTGCATTATGGCGGGTTTGGGCATACTCAGAACCTGGGTTACCCAAACCAACAATCAGTGAAAGTTTACTCACTCATTTACACCATTTAACACTTATGCGCGTTTGAAGTCAGCGTGCATAGGAGTGTTTTTAGCTGGGTGACGTTGTAAAGCTTGGATTTTAACGCTTTCAGCTTTACCGTCAATGTTGATTTCAACAACTTCTTCAAAGAATGCGTTGTTTTCTAAAGCTTTAACAAGTTCGCGAAGTTCCAAAGTAACTGCTACAGGTTCAGCTGCACCACCGTAGATGATTGCTGGTACTTTATTTTGAAGACGAAGGCGGCGGCTCGAACCTTTCCCTTGTACTGCTTCTTCACGTGCTACTGCATTTAATACGAAGTTTGCCATGATAGACATTCCTATTTAAGTTTAATTGACTAGACCTTCGACCAGTCTAGTGATAGAAAGCCCCACCAAAAGGCAGGGCTTTTAAATTTAGCGCTATATTATAGATAAGAATCGAACATTGCGCTAATAGATTCTTCGTTGTTAATACGACGAATTGTTTCAGCAACCATACTTGCAACTGAAACTTGGCGAATCTTACCAAGAGCTTGAGCTTCTTCTGAAAGCGGAATAGTGTCTGTTACAACCAATTCGTCAATCACAGAGTTTTTCAAGTTTTCTAAAGCTTTACCAGAAAGTACAGGGTGAGTTGCGTAAGCAACAACTTTGCGAGCACCAAAAGTTTTTAGTGCGTCAGCAGCTTTACACAATGTACCTGCTGTATCCACCATATCATCAACGATGACACAGTCACGGCCTTTAACGTCACCGATCAAGTGCATTACTTGAGATTCATTCGCTTTTTGACGGCGTTTGTCGATGATCGCAAGATCGATATCACCCATTTGCTTAGCTACAGCACGCGCACGTACTACACCACCAACGTCAGGAGAAACAACCATTAAGTTGTCGTGTGACTGTTGACGAAGATCTGCTAAAAGTGCAGGAGTACCGTAGATGTTGTCTACAGGAATATCGAAGAAACCTTGGATTTGGTCAGCATGAAGGTCGATCATGACAACGCGGTCAATACCAACAGTTGTGAGCATATCTGCAACAACTTTTGCTGTAATTGGCACGCGGCTTGAACGTGGACGACGGTCTTGACGAGCATAACCAAAATAAGGAATGACAGCAGTGATACGACCAGCACTTGCTCGACGCAAAGCATCAGCCATAACTAAGATTTCCATAAGGTTATCGTTAGTTGGAGCACAAGTTGGTTGTACGATGAATACGTCTTTACCACGAACATTTTCAGTAATTTCGACAGCGATTTCACCGTCAGAAAATTGACCTACAGATGCAGCACCTAGAGGGATGTGAAGGTGGCTAACGACTTTTTGGGCGAATTGTGGATGTGCAGATCCACTAAAAACGACAAGATTGGGCATGAAGCACCCTTGGCGGTTGGCAAATTGGAGAATTAGATGGCAGGGGCGGCTGGATTCGAACCAACGGATGCCGAGATCAAAACCCGGTGCCTTACCACTTGGCGACGCCCCTAATGCGGCAGAACTTTAATATTTTTACAGTATTTTGTCAAGTTGAAACAACAAAGATACTGCAAATTATGCTCTGTCTTTTTTGAAGTAAATGGCAGGGGCGGCTGGATTCGAACCAACGGATGCCGAGATCAAAACCCGGTGCCTTACCACTTGGCGACGCCCCTAAATTGATGAAATAGCGAATAAAGTAAATGGCAGGGGCGGCTGGATTCGAACCAACGGATGCCGAGATCAAAACCCGGTGCCTTACCACTTGGCGACGCCCCTAATACTTTACAGCAATTACATCTACAGGTGAAAAATGATGGCAGGGGCGGCTGGATTCGAACCAACGGATGCCGAGATCAAAACCCGGTGCCTTACCACTTGGCGACGCCCCTATATCAAACTTCAAAATGACGTAATGGTGATTCTTGCAAACTGCGAACCAAGTAAGATTTACATGGTGCATTTTTCAATATGTCATCAATATTCATATTTTCAGTCACTTCAGTAAATACACAAGCACCTGTACCTGTAAGCTTTGCTGTACCGAACTGATCTAAGTACCGCATTGCTTCATCGACTTCGGGATATAAGCTTCGTGCCACAGGCTCAAAGTTATTTCCAAAATCAGATGGCGTTTCCTGATAGCCGCAAAATTTAGTGGGCTTTGAGTCTCTTGTCAACGTTTTTTGTGAAAAAAGCAGTTGAGTGCTGATAAAACAGTCAGGTTTTAACACAATGTACTGTTTTTGAGCTAAATCTATGAATGTTAAGTGTTCACCGATGCCTTCTGCCCATGCATTTAGACCATGTACAAACACGGGAACATCTGCCCCAAGTTGTAATCCGAGTTCTGCAAGTTGTTCGGTATTTAGACCACATTTCCATAGTTGATTGAGCACGATTAGGGTGGTGGCTGCATTGGATGAACCACCGCCGAGCCCTGCACCCATCGGAATATTTTTTTCAATGTGGATTTTTTGTGCAGTTAGTGCTTTAGCAAACGGTTTGAGTATTTGAGCAGCACGATAAATTAAATTTTGCTCTAGATTGACGCTGTTTAAGCCCTCAATTTGAATAAAATCTTCATCAGCTGAATTTGCGCGTGGATGAAATTCCATCCAATCAGATAAATCGATGAGCTGAAAAATCGTTTGTAATTCGTGATATCCATTCGGACGTCGGCCAGTAATGTGCAAAAACAAATTGAGTTTTGCAGGAGAAGGTACACGAATCATGGAAGTCATAGCTCAGCTTTTAGGCAAATTAACGATTTTGAATCACCATTGTAATACGGTTTTCCTGACCGGATTCAAGTGCTTGTTTTAAAATTAACTTGTTCGGTACCGTTTCAGTTTCATTATAACTCAGGTCAACCGTCCAACCATCTTCAATAATCTGTTGTGGACGCTGCGCAGTATCGCGTTGAATTTTTGCTTGTGTGGTTGCAGGGCGCGCCTGTACCCAGTCGACGAGGTGGGTAATGGGAGCTTGCCAACCCGTAGCACGTTCGAGTAATTCTTCTGGTGTTGCTGCTTCAATCAAACCGGTTTTTGCACTATTAAGTTGAACTTGACCGGGTTTACCGCTGATTTGAGTTTTTCCAACACCTAATATGCCACTCAGTTCGATATCATATTCATTGCGGTCTTGAACCCAAGTAAAAAAAGCACTTCCTGACTGTTGTGGCGTGCGCACACCAATCTTACCTTGTAAGTTGAATTGATTTGCAGCGACTTCTTCAGGGCTGGGTTGATCGGGTGTTTTAACATATTGCTGACAACCGGTAAAAAATAAAGCGCAGCAGGTCAGGGCAGATACCCCAAATTTTGAAGATACTTGCATAAAGTCTTTCTAACTCTTTTTCATGGGTTGGGGTAACAATAACGAATGTAGTTGCTCTAATTGCGGATCATTCGGATGTTTTTGTTGGAGTTGTTGTAACAACGCGTCAAATTTATTCATATCACCTTGCATGAAGACTGATCGTGCATAGCGAATGCCAATTTTTAAACTATTACTCAGTTCATACGCTTTGGCCAAAACAGATGCAGATGTACTAAAATCATTTTGCAAATAACAAATATAACCGAACGTATCTAAAATTGAGGCCTGCTCAGGAGCATATTCTAAGGCATGTTCGACGTATTTTCGGGCTTCATCTAAGCGTCTATTTTGTACCGCCAAGGTATAGGCATATGCATTTAAATAGGTCGGGCTATTGGGTTCAATTTCAAGTAATTGTTTTAGTAATTGGTCGAGTCTATCTTTATCTTGATGGGCGTCGAGCAGTAGAACTTCGGCATAAATGAGCTCAGGATCTTCGGGCAAGTTTTTTACCGCTTCATCAAGCAAACGGACTGCTGCTTTTTTATTGTTCATGCGTTTTAAAATATCTGCCTGAGCAAGATATAAGAAACTGGCATGTTGAGGATAATTAACCCGCTCTTGGGTTAAAAAGCGCAGTGCATCATGCAGCTTATTTTGCTGGCTAAAAATGCTGATCATATTGCGCCGTGAAACTGTATAAAGACTGCCATCAACAAGGCGATAATAGGCTTTTGCCGTTTCATAATGCTGTTTGCGTTCAGCATTTACTGCGAGATAGTAATACGCTTCATTTTGGTATTTGCTCGAATAACGTAACTCCACCAAATACTTTTCGGCTTTTTCATAAAGCTCTAAGTCAATACTGGTCAAACCTGCCATAAATAGCGGTTCTTCAGCAGATGGCCATTTCTTTAGTATATCTTCGAGTTTTTTTAGACCTAATTCTGACTGATTGATTTTAATTAAATATTTTGCTTCTGCTAAGCGAACTTCCATATTGTTGCGGTGTTTACGGCTTGATTTTTCGAACCATTTTAAGGTTTCTTCTTCATCACCTAACGACATAAGTAAATTGGCTTTCATTAAGATATAACCAGTCACTTTCGGGCGTTTTTTCAGTGCTAAATTAATGGTGTCTAAGGCATCAGCAAAGGCACCATTTTGAGCTTGTAAACCTGCGACTAAGACCAAAATAGAAGGGTTGGTTTTTTCCTTGCTAGCGGTCAGTGCTTGAATCAGATAAGCGCGATCTTCCTCTGATTCAGGGGAAATACCCGCTAAAATTTGTTCTAAATCTGCATTTGGGTCAATGGTTAAAATTTTATCAAGTGTTTCGGCGGCAAGCTCATATTCATGGGCTTTCAAAGCAATATGTGATAAATAAAATAATGCTGGTACATCTTCAGGTTCTTGCACAACCCAATGTGTAGCAATATCTAAGGCTGCTTGTAAATCATTTTGCTCAATAGCAACGTTTAAAGCACGCTGTTTGACCATGGTGGATTTGCTTTTGATTGCAAGCACGGTGTAATTATGAAGCGCGGTTGGGATGTCGTTATAAGCTAAGGCAAATTCTGCAATCATACTTTGTTTAATTGCATCATATCCTGAATTTGCATGGTAAACTTCTCCCACGGCCCGAATTGGGGCAGTAGAAGCCATGCTACCAACAAGTAAGAATGTGGTAGAATACTGCTTTATTGTCTGGCCGTTCAGTCGGCTATTTGTTAGACGCAATTTTTCTTGATCCAAGTAATGCTTTTTATGACGCCGATAATGCACAATAGCATAAATTTAGCGAAATGATGATCTGATATGTCTTTCTTTGCATTGGGTGTCAACCATCAAACCGCCTCTGTAGAACTGCGCGAACAGATTGCATTTAACCCTGAAAAGTTAACAGCGCTGCTTGAACAGCAAAGCCATGCACCTGAACTCAATGACATGGTGGTGGTATCTACATGTAATCGTACTGAAGTCTATGCGATGTCTGAAAATGCAGACATGGTATTGAATTGGCTTGCCCAATCAAATGGTATTGATGTAAAGCAATTGTCAAATCATGTGTATCGTTATGAAAATGCACAGGCGGTGACACACCTCATGCGTGTGGCTAGCGGCTTGGATTCGCTCATGCTTGGTGAGCCTCAAATCTTAGGTCAAGTTAAAACGGCTTTGTCCTTAGCCAAAGATGCCGAAACTGTCTCCCCAAATTTAAACCGTATTTTTGAATATGCCTTTTATGCGGCAAAACGAGTGCGTTCTGAAACAGCGGTAGGAAGTCATGCGGTGTCGATGGGCTATGCCGTTGCTCAGCTAGCTTTACAGGTTTTTAGTCAGCCTGAAAAATTGACGGTCATGATTGTTGCTGCTGGTGAAATGAATAGCTTGGTTGCAAAGCATTTGGCCGAAATGGGTGTGGGTAGAATTATTATCTGTAACCGTACACGTGCCCGTGCCGAAGCTTTATCCCAAGAGATTGCTCATCGTGTAGAAGTTGAAATTATTGATTTTGCAGATTTGGCAGACAATCTACATCGAGCAGATGTAATTTCAAGTTGTACCGGAAGCTTGCATCAAGTGATTTATTTTGCGGATGTTAAAGCAGCACTGAAAAAACGTCGTTATAAACAGATGCTGTTGGTTGATTTGGCTGTACCACGAGATATTGAAGCCAAAGTCGAAAGTTTAGATGGCGTTTATTTATATGGTGTAGATGACCTGCAAACTGTCATTGAAGAAAATTTGGCTCAGCGTCGTCAGGCGGCAGTTGAAGCCGAAGTGATGGTCAATCAGCTTGCGACAGATTTAATCACACAGCAAAAAGTGAATTTGGCTGGCTCGACAATTCATGCATACCGTGAACATGGGGAGTCATTGCGTCAAGAAGAACTGGCTTTAGCCCTGAATCGTCTACAAAAGGGCGAAGATGCTGCGAAGATTATGCAAGAAATGTCGCATCGTTTAACCCAAAAACTATTGCATCCGACCTCTATCGTGCTGCGCAATGCTGCGATGGCGGAAGATCCCGCTTATTTTGAAATGATAGAACAAGATTTAGTTAATGTGGCTGAAAATCGCCGTAAACCAAAGAAATAAATAAAGCTATTCATTGAATAACGGTCATTCACAGCTTGAATTTGAAGTTAAAACTTAATCTTCAAGGAGCGTGAGCGATCTTTTTTTATCAATATCATAAATACGTTGTTTTAAATTACGCATTTCTGCAAGGCTAGAAAACTTATTCGACTTGATCTTGAGTTGTAAGAATTGATATTGCAATTTTGTCGATAAATCTGCCGCAAGTTTATCTGCTTGTTCAGGTGAAGACGTATAATCGCTGATATTGGCATGCTCTAAAATATGTTGTAATTCATGATGATGTGCTGCACAAGCACCGAGTACATAATAGGTGGATAACTCTGGATCATCAGGCAATTCATCAAAAATCACATTGAAAATATTTAACACATGATAAAGCAAGAGATCTTGTGAAACTAAGGCGCGTAAAGGCTCAAAATGAATGTAAAGATAAGGATGATTGATCAAAATCGCAATCACATATTCTTCAGCATCAATTTTTGTACTAAAGCTCAATGATGCATCATTATTGACTTGAGGCTGCCACTTTCGGCTAAACCCTAATTTTTCACGGAAATATTGTTGTAGCAAATAACGATATGAACCACCTTTCGGCAACAGTTCAGTGAGCTGTCTGAGTTCACCCATCACCTGACTTTTACCCTCAGGTGAACTGACATCATGATTTTGCGTTAAATGTGCAAAAACAAATTCAGAAAGAAGCGGTGAGGTGTGCAGTAACCGTCGAAAATTTTCAATACCTTCACGACGGATCAATGAATCTGGGTCGTGGTCATTCGGCAAAACAAAGAATTTAAGTTCACGACCATCATTCAGCAGTGGGAGGGCAATTTCGAGCGTACGTCGAGCTGCTTTTTGACCTGCGGCATCTCCATCAAATGCAATGGTAATACGGCTATTTTGCTTAAATAAAATGTTTAAATGTTCAGTATTACTGGCAGTCCCTAAAGTCGCTACAGCGCCATGAATGCCATATTGCTGTAGGGCAATCACATCCATATAACCTTCGACCATTAACCAATCTTGGGCTTTTTGTTTACGGCCTTCATACAAACCATAAAGTAACTGGTTTTTATGGAAAACTTCAGAGTCTGGGGAGTTGATGTATTTCGGTTTGATTTCATCATTTAGGGCACGACCACCAAAACCGACCACACGACCTTTCGCATCTCGAATCGGGAAAATCACCCGCTCGCGCAGTAGGTCAAAGTCACGACCACTGTCACTGGTTCGAATCAAACCGAGAAGTTTGAGTCCTTCGATATCTTGTGGAAAGGCTTTTTCCAGATGTTGCCAATCTTCGGGAGCATAGCCTAAACGCCAATAGGCAATGGTGTCTGCACTGAGACCCCGTTGTTTAAAATAAGCTTGCCCAATTGGACTGAGCGGCAGTTGTTGCTCATAAAACTGTGCGACATTTTCCAGCAAGTCATATAAGTTTCCATCTTGCGGCACATCTTCAAAAGCATTTGCAACTTGGTCAAAGTGAGCAAATGGATCGTTCCCATAAAAGGCGTCTTCGTTGTTTTGAAACTCAGTAAATGGGTCGTGTTCGAAATTTACTGCAGCAGGATTTATGTCGGTTTCGCCTGTTTTGGGCGGCAGAGCTTTTGCTTCGATTGGAGGTTTTTGTACAGGTTTGGGTTTAGATTCGCGTTTATATTTGAGTTTATTGGAATCGTTATTGTCTTTCGGTAGTTCAATACCCGTTTGGCTTGATAAATCCTTCATTACTTCGATGAAGTTACGGCTACCAATATCCATTAAAAAACGGATGGCATTACCATTGGCCTGACAACCAAAGCAGTGAAAATATTGTTTATCACGATAGACATGGAAAGATGGCGATTTTTCCTGATGGAATGGGCAGCATCCTGAGTAGGTGCGTCCAGTCTTTTTCAATTTCACAAATTGACCAATCACATCGACAATATCGGTGCGATCTAAAATTTGATCAATTGTATGTTGAGGAATGGCCATGCTGTTTTATCTGTCTATCTATTGAATTTGGGTAGTTCGTGAAATATGTTGAAATCAGCAATGCTGTAAGTTCAGGTGGAGATGCAGTACAGCATCGTCCATCGAACTATTGTATACCTTTTAATCTAACCGAATCTGTAGATCCTGAAAAGATAAAAGGGCAAGTATTCTAACTTGCCCTTTGTGAAAAATCGACCTTCGTTGCGACTATATTATTCAGCTTATTCTGACGACTCAGTTTTTTCGCTATGAGGACGATCCAATAAGCCAAAGCTTAAACGATTGGTTAAACTGCGTTTTTCTTCATCAGTTTCAACCGCGTCTGTAGAGGTTTGCTCAGAGATCGTTTGTGCTTCTTTACCGAAAATACCTAAGGTTGCACGGTTAAGGAAGCTGCCTTCACTACGTGCAGCACGCATATTGACCGTACCGTCTGACTTCACAAGTTTTGGATAGTTTAGCTTAAGCACTTCGATGTATTGCTGAGACGTGGTTTTATCACCAAGTTTGTCATAACCATAGGCAACCGTCGCTAGAGCTTCTGGAACTTGTGGTGCTTGAGGATAATGTTCGATCACCCAAAGTGAACGTTCAACAGCAGCTAACCATGCTTTACGCTTCACATTAAAACGTGCCGCATTCATTTCGCTTTCAGCCAATTCTTGACTGATGAACTTCATACGTTGTGCGGCATCGACTGCATATTCGCTCGATGGATAGCGACGGATAAAGTCGACAAAGTTTTGATAAGCCACTTTGAGATAGCTCACATCACGATGCGATTGCTTTAAAGAAGTATAGCGAAGCAAACCATTGTAGTTTTGCTCCATGTTTGAAACACCACGCACGTAGTACGCATAATCAACTTGCGGATGCTGTGGGTTCATACGAATAAAACGGTCTGCAAGTGCAATCGCACCTTCATAGTCTTTTTGCTGAAACTTTACATACAATAGTTCAAGTTGTGCTTGCTGCGCATAGTTACCTGTAGGGTAGTAGGTCTCTAGAGCTTCAAGGTGTTTTGCTGCATCTGTATATTGGTTACGTTCAAGCGCTTTTTGTGCTTTTTCGATATAAATCTGTTCGCTTGATTGTGGACCTGTGTCGACCACTTCTTTCTTTGGATTACTGCTACAGCCTACCATTGCCGATGCAATGCCTATTGTTAGAGCAAGCATTGTCATTTTATATTTTGGTAGCGACATAAAAATTCCTCTGTTAATACGGGCAATGAGCTACAATTGAACTATTAAACCACTTTTGTCTGAATGAGCAAATGAGTCAAGCACAATCTTCCAATTCTAATTTCCCTGAAACTGATTTCAATTTACTTGAAGATTCTGAGGATGCAGATAACCATACTTCAGACTCAACTGCAACACGTTTATCGTTGCAATTTCAATTGGATGAAAGCTATTTAGGACAACGTATTGATCAGGTTTCAGCACTGGTTTGGACTGATTTTTCTCGCGAAAAGCTAAAACAGTGGCTCAAAGAGGGCCATTTGTTGGTCAATGGTAACATTGTGAAACCAAAGTACAAATGCGAAGGCACAGAGTTACTGACTTTAGACGTCGAGTTAGAAGCACAAACCCGTAGCTTACCTGAAGATATTCCACTTAATATTGTCTATGAAGATGACGATATTATGGTGATTAATAAACCTGTCGGTATGGTTGTTCATCCAGGCGCTGGAAACAGTACAGGCACATTGGTGAATGCAATTTTGCATCACTACCCAAAATCTTCAGAGTTGACCCGTGCAGGTTTGGTGCATCGTATCGATAAAGATACCTCAGGTCTGTTGGTGGTGGCGAAAAACCTCGAATCCCAATTTTCTTTAAGTAAGCAATTGGCGAAGAAATCGGTTTACCGTATTTACGATTTGATCGTATATGGCAACATTATTGCTGGCGGTACAGTCGATGAACCAATTAAACGTCATCCTGTCGATCGCATCAAAATGGCTGTCTTGCCGGGCGGTAAAGATGCGGTAACTCACTATAATGTGAAAGAACGTTTCCAAAACTTTACCCGTGTTCAAGCACGTTTAGAAACGGGTCGTACTCATCAAATTCGTGTGCATTTTACTTATATCGGTCATGGTCTTGTGGGCGATCAAGTGTATGTACCACGTGTACGTATGCCTGCAGGCGCGTCGATGTTATTAGATGACACTTTACGTGGCTTTAAACGTCAGGCTTTACACGCGGTTAAATTGGGTCTCGTTCATCCACGTACAGGTGAAGACATGATGTTTGAAGCACCATGGCCTGAAGACTTTAATCAATTGGTTGAAGTATTACGTAGCGAAAACAAAGCTTATTAAGTTTTAAACTGATTTACACGCCATAGATAGAAAAGGACGGCAACATGCAATTTGTTCAGGGACTTCCACAGGGTGTTTTTGTGGGACAAACTCGAGTTCATCATGATCAGACGCAACCTGCTGAACAACCTGAACTGACAGGATTTAATCTGGCATTGCATGTGGGAGATGATGCAGCGCGTGTGCAAAAGCACCGGATGCAATTGCTCAAAGACTTTGCTGAATATGGCGTGAATAAAATCAGCTGGATGAACCAAACCCACAGTACGCTATGCCATCGCATTGATGAACAGATCAACTTTGTTGCACCCGAAGGCGATGGTATGGTCACGCAGTCTAAACATCATGCCCTGATGATGATGACCGCAGACTGCTTACCCGTGGTTTTGGGTAATGCTGACGGGACAGAAGTTGCCAATCTGCATGCAGGTTGGAAGGGCTTGGCCAACGGTATTGTGGAGAACACCATTGCAGCCATGCACACTCAGCCAACATGGGCTTGGTTGGGGGCAGCTATTTGCCAAGAGAGTTTTGAAATTGGTGCAGAAGTCAAAGCTGCCTTTTGTTCCAAATACCCAGAACTTGAAAGTGCATTTAAAGCTGGTGTAAGGGAAGGCAAATATTATGCTGATCTTTATGCGATAGCGCGTTATATTCTTGCATTACATGGGGTTAAAGCCGTAACAGGTGGCGACCAATGTACCTTTTTGCAAGCTGAAGAATATTTTTCTTATCGCCGCGAAGCGAAAACAGGACGTATGGCAACATTCGTCTTTATGCTTTGAAAATGCTAAACTTGACTGAATCTATCGACTTTTAAATGTTATGTCTTTGACTGCTAAATCTCTTGCTGTTGTTTACCACAGTCCCTATGGGCACACTGCCAAAGTGGCGAATTTCATTGTACAAGGTGCAGAAAAAGCCGGTGTAAAAGTCCATCTCATGAATGTAGAGCATGTGGATTGGGATGAATTGGACAGTGCAGATGCCATCGTTTTTGGATGCCCAACCTATATGGGCAGTATGAGTGCGGCAATGAAATTATTCATGGAGCAATCATCTAAACGCTGGTTAGCACGGACATGGCAAGGCAAGTTAGCCGCTGGTTTTACCAATGGTGGCGGCTTAAGTGGAGATAAATTGGCAGTATTGCAGCAAATCAATTTATTCGCCATGCAGCACGGCATGTTGTGGAGCGGTCTTCCATTGATGCCAACTGGACGAAGCACAACAGATTTAAATCGGATGTCGAGTTTTTTAGGTTTAATGACACAATCGGATAATGCGCCTGTTGAAGTCACGCCACCTGCGGGTGATTTAGAAACCGCTATTTGGTTTGGTGAATATCTGGGACTGTTGTTAAATAAAGTTAATTAATTTGTAAATAAATCGTTTGAACTATCATTTATAAATCTTTGAAAACCCTAGTGATGGAAATGTTACTGGGGTTTTTATTGGCCTAAAATTCGTGAAAATTGGCATTTTGTATAATTGAGTTGTGATGCGTGTCACAAATTGCCATTCATTTACGCCAACGCTATTGATTTAATCTTCTCATAAATTTCACTCGGGATGAGTGACGAATATTAAAAAGGATTAAATAATCGTGAAAAAAACAATAGTCGCAATGGCATTGACCTTATGTGTTTCTGACGTTGTTTTTGCAGCAGAAGGATTGGTGGGATTAGCCGATGAAGAATTGTCTGCCATCAATGGTGCTGCATTGATGAATATGTCCTATACCGATCCTATTTTGGTCAACCAACAAATGGTCGATGAAAATATTGGTTTCTACAAACTCAGTTTAGATGCCGTCATGGATCTGAACGTCAATGTCAAAAGTTTGCAACTCGGCTGTGGTGGGGTAAATGGGTCAAATGGCTGTGATATTGATATTAGTCATCTAGCGTTGAGTGGTAATGCAACGTCGACCGATGCCAACGGTAATCCCGTCTTTAATGGTGATCGAGCGTCAACAAGTGCCGAACTGAAAAATCCGTTTATTGAATTTGCAATTAAAAACCCAAAACAAGCCGCTTTACGCGAAGTTAAAGGCTTCCGTGTCAGTGCTGAATCAATTACAGGTTTATTGACCACTGGTATTCAAAACACGGGTGCGCCGACAGATGGAATTAAGTCACTGAGCGGTTATATGAAAATTGCACCGACTACAGGGACAGCAAAGACCCAAGCCGCGATCTTTGGGGATAGCAGCAGTGAGACTTTATCGGGTAACTTGGTGATTAATACGATTTGGAACAATGATCGTAGCTTTGTCAGCCAACCCGAAAATAGTAAGGGTTTAAAAATTCCTTCAATGAATGTGCCGTTTACTGTCCCTGAAATTACTATCAACGGAAAACGACAAACTCAAGCCGTTGCCAAAAATATCAGTGCGACAGTGCCATCGATTCAACTCAACCGTGATAGTGGTAGTTTACAGGTCAAACTTGACCGTAATTTGTTATGGGTAGAAGGGGCGCAGTTCTTTATGGATTCTGGCTCATCAATTGATGGTTTGAAAATGAACATTACCTTTGAGCAAGCCTTAAATATGATTCATAACATTCCACTAAATGGTACAGCTGGTTATTTATCACTTCAATCTCAAGATATCAGTTGGCCAGATGCCAATGCAGATGATATTGCACGTACAGGTTGGTGGATGTCATTTAAAGATCCGATCAATATTGGCAAATTGAATCCAACATCTGAAGTGGATATCTCAGGCGTCTTGCCACAAGTTGCTCAAAAAGTATCGCAAATTTTAACCAATGAACCAATTTATATTCCCTTAGGTTCTGCTGTTGGTGCAGCATTTGGTCTGCCAATTTATAAAAATGTCGGTTCAATTAACCTCAGTAATGCAGGTGCGGCCAATTTAACTTTAAAAAATCAGGTCTTGGGGAATCAGGAAGTTCGGACTAACTGTTTTGGTGGGTTGAAATTCTGCTAAATCTGCAATTTAAAAATAAAAAAACCTCCAAGATGGAGGTTTTTTTATTGAACTTATTTATGAAAAATACGGGCTTTATCGCGCTGCCAATCACGGTCTTTTTCCGTTGCACGCTTGTCGTGAAGCTGTTTACCTTTTACTAGGGCAATTTCAAGTTTGGCATGAGGACCTTTCCAGTAACATGCCAAAGGCACACATGAATAACCTTTTTGGTTAATTGCACCTTGTAGTTTTTCAATTTCACGGCGGTTCAGCAATAATTTACGAGTACGTGTTGCTTCAGGCACTACATGTGTCGAAGCACTCAGTAAAGGTTGCACTTGAGCGCCGAATAAAAATGCTTCACCATTTTTAAACGTAATATAGCTCTCTACGATAGTCATTCGACCCGCACGCATTGATTTGACTTCCCAGCCTTGTAATGAAAGGCCCGCTTCAAATTTTTCTTCAATGAAATAATCGTGACGCGCACGCTTATTTAGGGCAATCGTACTGCTACTATTTTTTTTAACTACTGCTTTCGTCATAATCAAAAACTTCCAAACTTAGCACTATTGTACCCGAACTTTGAATAAGATGAAGTTTTTAAATTTACAAGCTGACTTCACCTATAAATCAAGATTTTGTTAAAATACCCATCTACAAAATAACAGAGTACAACTGGATGTCTAAAACTCGTGTAATTTATCCGGGCACATTCGATCCAATTACTAATGGTCATATCGATTTAGTGACACGTGCATCACGCATGTTTGACGAAGTTGTCGTGGCAATTGCAATTGGACATCACAAAAACCCTGTGTTTAGTCTGGAAGAACGTGTTGCACTAGCGCAAGAGTCTTTAAGTCATTTGTCAAATGTTGAGTTTGTAGGTTTTGATGGGCTGTTGGTCAACTTCTTTAACGAGCAAAAAGCAACAGCCGTGTTACGTGGTTTACGTGCAGTTTCAGATTTTGAATATGAATTTCAATTGGCAAATATGAATCGCCGTTTGGACAGTAAATTTGAAGCCGTGTTCTTAACCCCATCAGAGCAATATTCGTTTATTTCATCTACGCTCGTGCGTGAAATTGCACGTTTAAATGGTGATGTCACTCAGTTTGTACCACAAGCTGTTGTGGAAGCCTTTAAGCGTAAACAACAGCAAGGTTGGTAGAGTGTCTTTATATATCACTGATGAATGCATCAACTGCGATGTCTGTGAACCTGTATGCCCCAATGAGGCGATTTTCATGGGGGAACTCATTTATGAGATTAACCCTGATTTGTGTACGGAATGCGTTGGGCATCACGATAAACCGCAGTGTCAGTTGTTCTGTCCGGTAGACTGTATTCCATTGGATCCGGCACATCCTGAAACTCAGGAACAGCTTCAACAAAAGTACGAAAAACTAACTGCTCAAAAAACATCAAGCAATTAGTTGTCAGATTTGTTAGAATGCGTCCCGAAGTGAACCAGACGATCGCTGCTGTGTATAGGTCTCCGTGACTAAAGCAGGGGAGGAAAGTCCGGGCTTCATAGGGCAAGGTGCCAGGTAACGCCTGGGCGGTGTGAGCCGACGGAAAGTGCAGCAGAGAGTAGACCGCCTTCATTATGGTTTCGAGCAATCGAAATCGGAGGTAAGGGTGAAAGGGTGCGGTAAGAGCGCACCGCGTGTCTGGTAACAGTTCACGGCATGGTAAACCCCACCGGAAGCAAGACCAAATAGGGATCCTTTAGGCATGGCCCATGCTGGATCCGGGTAGGTCGCTTGAGCGTATGAGTGATTGTACGCCTAGAGGAATGATCGTCCTCGACAGAACCCGGCTTATCGGTTCACTTCAACAAATTTTGATCAAATACGCGCATTATGGGCTTGACGATATTTAAATATCCCTCCATAATGCGCGCACAGTTTAAGGCTATGTAGCTCAGTTGGTTAGAGCACCGCACTCATAATGCGGGGGTCACAAGTTCAAGTCTCGTCATAGCCACCATATTCAAAAAAAGACCACTCCGATTGAGTGGTCTTTTTTTATGTCTCAATTTTCCAAATTTAAAAAATTAACGATAAACAAAACGACGCATACCTGCACGTAAGGCAAATGCGCCATGCATATATAAGCCACCGAGCCAATATGGCACATTGTAAATATCTTCATGGCGATATTTAACTAAAGCAAACTCAGCCAATAGTCCTTCAAAGAACGTGCCGCCAATGGCAAGCATAATGGCTAATATCAGTAGCCATGTACGCTCATAGCTAAATAACCAGCGAATAAAAAAGCTAATATAGAAAATCCAGCACAATGCTTCAGGGTGGAAGTTACCAAAACCACTGAGTATGTAGACAATCGCAAAGAGTACTAAAGCCTCAACTAATGGAGATGTACCGTCGTGATGGCAACTGAGCTGAGTCATCACATAGTGTTTGAGTAGTTGTGTAAATTGAATATAGCTAAATGCCATGAAAGCAAAGGCAATAAAAAAGCCAGGGAATACCCACCAAGCTTGATAGAAAAATAATGGGTTGGGATAACTAAGTGTCTGGGTATAGACATGAATCGCATCGCAAAAAGTTGCGACGACTGCTGCCAGCAGGGCAAGTATAAATATGCCTGAGAATTGAGTGGTTCTCGTCATCATTCATCCTGAAAAGTGGGGTCTTTTTATTTTATGAGTTCTTTATAGTCTGAATTTGAGGTAAAGGCTATGACAAGTTACGAGATGCTTATGGGTTAAATGTTAATTTATAGCGCTACTGCTATACTCAATACATAGTTAACTTGATGAATATAAATAGAAATGATGGATAATCAATTAAACTGGGCTAAAGATAATTTTGAGAATATTGAAACTGCATGGGAAGGCGATCTTTGGGATCGCCGTCGCTTAGGAGAGCAACTTACAAATTACGTCGATCGCTTAAATTGCGGAGCTGTTCTTGCTTTGGATGCACGATGGGGTGAGGGAAAAACGTGGTTTGTTCGTCACTGGGCGAAACATTTAGATGATACTCAGCATAACGTGATCTATTTGGATGCATTTGCTAATGATTATTTGGAAGATCCATTTTTAACGATTGCCGCTGAAATAAGTCAAACTTTTAAAGAATCAGAAGAAATTGATGATGATGAAATTAAAGATTTTAATGCTAAGACTGCTTCAGTATTAATATCGCTGGCGGCTGTCATACCAATAATTGCGGCTAAAGCGGGGATGCATTGGATTGGCTTGGGTGGAGCTGGAGAAGCATTTAAAGAGGTATATGAAGAAGGCAAAGAGTTGTATGACACAGCAAGTGAGGAAATAGCTGCAAAAGTTAAGGAGAAAATCGAAAAGAAAATAGAGAATCATCAAGTTGAGAAACAAACAATTCATGACTTTAAGAAAGAACTTGCTGAATTAGCAGAAAAATTAGATAAGCCTTTAGTTTTTATTATTGATGAATTAGACCGTTGCCGCCCTGATTTTGCTATACGTTTGATTGAGCGGATTAAACATTTTTTTGATATTCCTAAAATTGTTTTTATATTGGTCATGGATAAAACTCAATTTTCGAAAGTGATATGCCATAACTATGGTTATGATGAAAGTCTTGGTGAAGAATATTTAACAAAGTTTATTGATTTTACGATCGAATTAAAACATGCAAAAGATACTGAAAACTTTGAGCTTATTATAAAAGAACAGCTATTTAAAATTGGAGAACTTAAGTCAGTAGATGAGCTAACAGAACTTTATTATTGTTTACTGTATTTACAATTGCATCTCAAATTAAATAGCCGAGAATTAGTAAAACGTATTAATCAATATGCGTTACTTCGAACTGAAAGTAATTCGAAAAATCTAATTTTAATAATGTTTTTGATAGGCTCTATCAAAGAATGTAATTTTAAAACCTTCTTAGAGAAAATCACTGATAAATTAATCAATGATTTAAGAGGAGATGTCTATGTATTTGCACGTAAGCATGGTCTTTCTACATGGAGTGGTCGTTATGATGAAATAACAAACAGTGAGTGGTACAAGTTGATTTTGATCAGAGAACTTAAAGTTGATAACCCATTATTGAATAAAGTGATTGCTGCTTATAATGATTCAGAGAAATCACAAGATAAAACTACAAAAGAGCATTACCTGAGAGAAGGTTTGGAAAACTTCTCTATTATTAATTTTACGCACTCTAGTGAATTTGCTTCGGATTGGGAAAATTATATTAAGCGGGGCATCTAACTTTTGTTTCTAAAATGATTTAATAATCCTTGCAAATCATCCATCTGCAACTGTTCCCGCATCTTTAAAAACTGCTTTTCATCTAAATCATAGAGTTTGAGGGAAAGTAGTTTTTTGATATCTTCTTCAGGAAAGCGATATTTAATGACTTTAGCAGGTACTCCGCCGACAACTGCATAAGGTGGCACATCTTTAGTTACCACAGCGCCTGTAGCCACCACAGCACCTTCACCGAGTGTAACGCCTTGCATAATCATGGCGCGTGAGCCGATCCAGCAGCCATCACCAATGATGGTGTCACCCGCAGGGACAAAACTCCGTGTATCAAACGGAAATGCCGAAATCCAGTCGGTTCGGTGGAGTTGGTTACCACCCATCATAATCACGCATTCTGCGCCAAAACAGACAAAATTACCGATATATAGCTGGTCTATCGGCTTCTCAGCTGTTGCAGGTTTATCGTGTAGATAACGCACCACACAGCGCTCAAAACCCTGATCCCAATATGCAGAATAATATGAATAATTACCTTTGATGTGAATATTTGGGTTCTTCACTGTTTTAGAGATGAACTCAAACTCACACCAATGATTGACAGGTGAATTAATCAATTTTTCAGACATAAGGTTTAATAGCAATAATGATTCGCGTGACTATTTTAGCTGACTCACTATAAATGTCGACTACAGATAAATGCTTAAGCACGTTTTAAATGCAGCAAATGCGTGGCTTGAGTATGTCGTATTCCATCTTTACGATTCGCAAAATAACGCTGTGTAATGTCATGTGCAGATAAATCTTCTAAGACTACATAACCCAGTTTTGTCACGGCACGGTGTAACTCATTACTGTGAAATGTCCCAATAATGGGTTCACTTAAAAAATAGGTAAATTTGGAAACAGCAAATGATCCGACACGCTCTATACCAGTTAAATCTTGATAGGGAATGGAATAATCTAAAACCAATTCGCTACCTGAGGCTACAAATTCGGCAATAGTTTGCAAGGTGCTAAAAGTTGTTTCTGGTTTTAAATAATGCGTCGTTCCAAGCCAAGAAAAGAAAGTTGGTTGCTTTGTATCATAGGAACTCCGTTTTAAGGCATGCGCTAAATTTTCTTTCTCAAAATCAATCGAAACAAAATCAACATGGTCTGGAATATGTCCGAGTTTCTGTAAACTTCGTATTTTTAATGCTTGAGTATCAGGGTGATCAACCTCAAAAATTTTAATATCTGAGTATTTCTGCGCTAATCGGAGGACAAAAGAATCTAAACCTGCACCAATCAGCACATATTGTTTAATTCCTTGTTGTACTGCCTTTTCTAATTGATCTTCGGCATAGCGTGAACGTGCCACCACCTGTGCGGTGAGTAATCCAAATGTTTGGTTAGGAATTTTACTATTTAACGCTTTTATACATGCACGACTTGAAAGCAGTCGACGCCAAATTGGACTGGTGAAATGAAAGGCATAAGGGTCGGAAAAAACAGGTTGGTTCGCATATAAATAATGATTTGCGCGAATGGCAGCGGCAGCTTGTGCCGTTCGGCTTGCATGTCCAAATTTCATCGTGTGTTATGACTCTTTTTGTTTTAGATAACACTTTAATGAAATAAGCCATTTGAACAATGACGTATTCAGTCGACTATTGTTGCTGAACGTACATTTTGGTCACTCGATAGCATACATTGGGCTAAGGAAAACATACAATAATAAAAAACCCCTCAAAAGAGGGGCTTAAAATTGCTCATCTTAATGATTAAAGATATTCAACTTTAGAAATTTCATACTCAACTTCACCTTGTGGGGTGTTGATTTTTACATCGTCGCCTTCGTTTTTACCCAAAAGACCACGCGCAATTGGAGAGTTCACAGAGATTTTGTTGATTTTAAAATCTGCTTCGTCATCACCAACGATTTTATAAGTCTTTTGTTCTTCAGTATCTAAGTTTTCAATGGTCACTGTCACACCGAAAACCACACGGCCATTTTGCTCAAGTGATTTAACATCAATCACTTGGCAAGCACCCAGTTTACCTTCGATATCTTGGATACGGCCTTCACAGAAACCTTGTTGCTCGCGAGCAGCGTGGTATTCAGCGTTTTCTTTCAAATCCCCATGTTCACGCGCTTCAGCAATTGCTGCAGTAATACGTGGACGATCAACACTTTTAAGTTGCTGTAATTCTTTCTCTAGGGCAATTTTGCCTTCGGGAGTCATAGGATAACGTTGCATTGTTGTCCCTCATGTTTGTAAAAGAAAAAATCAGTAAAATTTTTACTGACCTAGAAATGAAAAAAAGCCCGCCACCGAGAGGTGGCGGGACTTCTCGGTAACTTAATTAACCTTTAGTAAGGTCTTGTAAGCGGTATACATCCATTGGCAATTTGATTGCTAAAGCTTGGCATACTGCATCAGCACCGTTAAGGGTAGTTGTGTAATACACTTTACCTTGTAATGCAGAGCGGCGGATCGAGAATGAATCTTCTTGAGCCTGTTTGCCTTCAGTTGTATTGATAATGAGGTGAACTTCGCCATTTTTCAAGCGGTCTACGATATTAGGACGGCCTTCAGTCACTTTGTTCACACGTTCACATTCAATACCAGCATCTTTAATCACATCATAAGTACCGCCAGTAGCGATGACTTTGAAGCCAAGATCAGTCAACTGTTTCGCAATACCAACAGCACGAGGCTTGTCAGAATGACGAACAGATAAGAATGCATGTTTTACTTCGCCTTCCGTTGGTAGGCCTGGTAAACGGTCATTAGAGCCTAACACAGCTTTATAGAACGCTTCACCAAATGTTTTGCCTACACCCATCACTTCGCCTGTAGATTTCATCTCAGGGCCAAGAATTGGGTCAACACCAGGGAATTTGTTGAATGGGAACACTGCTTCTTTTACAGAGAAGTGTTCAGGAATAATCTCTGTAGTGAATCCTTGAGATTCTAGAGATTGACCTGCCATACAACGCGCAGCAACTTTCGCTAAAGATTCACCGATACACTTAGAAACGAACGGAACAGTACGTGATGCACGTGGGTTCACTTCTAGAATGTATACGTCAGTGCCTTTAACAGCAAACTGTACGTTCATTAAACCAATTACGCCAAGCTCTTTTGCCATAGCGATGGTTTGACGACGCATTTCGTCCTGTACTTCTTGAGATAAAGAGTAAGGAGGAATAGAACATGCTGAGTCACCTGAGTGAATACCCGCTTGTTCGATATGCTGCATGATACCGCCGATCACAACGTCTTTACCGTCAGATACGCAGTCCACGTCAACTTCAATCGCATCGTCAAGGAAGTGGTCAAGAAGTACAGGCGCTTCGTTAGATGCTTGAACCGCATCACGTAAGTAACGTTTCAATTCTTCGTCGTTGTACACGATTTCCATCGCACGGCCACCAAGTACATAAGATGGACGTACCACAAGTGGGTAGCCAACTTTTGCTGCTTCAGCCATACCTTCTTCAGCAGATTTTACGATGCTGTTGTTTGGTTGACGAAGTTGTAGACGTTGAATCATTTGTTGGAAACGTTCACGGTCTTCTGCACGGTCAATCGCGTCAGGTGATGTACCAATAATTGGCGCACCAGCTTCTTCCAAAGCACGAGCCAATTTAAGCGGAGTTTGACCGCCGTACTGAACGATAATGCCTTTAGGCTTCTCGATACGCACGATTTCAAGTACATCTTCCAAAGTAATTGGTTCGAAGTACAAACGATCTGATGTGTCGTAATCTGTAGAAACCGTTTCAGGGTTACAGTTCACCATGATGGTTTCATAGCCGTCATCACGCATTGCAAGGGCAGCGTGTACACAGCAGTAATCGAACTCGATACCTTGACCAATACGGTTAGGACCACCACCGATGACCATGATTTTGTCACGGTTCGATGGGTTTGCTTCACATTCTTCATCGTAAGTTGAGTACATGTAAGCTGTATCAGATTCGAATTCAGCCGCACATGTATCTACACGTTTGTAAACTGGAGTTACGCCCAAGTTCCAGCGGTGTTTACGGAATTGTTTTTGTGAAATGCCCATCAAGTCCGCAATGCGAAGGTCAGATAAACCTTTGCGTTTGAACGAACGGATGTTGTCAGCGTTTAAGTCACCAAAACCTAAAGATTTGATTTTCTCTTCAGTTTTGATGATGTCTTCGATTTGGATCAAGAACCAACGGTCAATATTCGTCGCAGCGAACACTTCATCTAACGTGAAACCATGACGGAATGCATCGCCAACGTACCAAATACGCTCAGGACCAGGCACTTTAAGTTCTTGAAGGATTTTCTCTTTCGCACCTTCAGTACCCACTTCGATTTTTTCATCAAAGCCAGCAGCACCCACTTCAAGACCACGAAGCGCTTTTTGTACTGACTCTTGGAAGTTACGGCCAATTGCCATGACTTCACCCACAGATTTCATCTGTGTAGTTAAAGTTGCATCAGCTTGTGGGAATTTCTCGAAGTTGAAACGAGGAATCTTAGTCACAACATAGTCAATCGCAGGTTCGAATGATGCAGGAGTTGTACCGCCAGTGATGTCATTTTTCAATTCATCAAGGGTATAACCGACTGCCAATTTCGCTGCAATTTTTGCAATTGGGAAACCGGTTGCTTTAGATGCCAAAGCAGATGAACGAGAAACACGAGGGTTCATCTCGATCACAACCATACGGCCATCTTTCGGGTTAATACCGAACTGAACGTTCGAACCACCCGTTTCTACACCAATTTCACGAAGTACTGCTAAAGAGGCATTACGTAAAAGTTGGAATTCTTTGTCTGTTAATGTTTGTGCAGGGGCAACAGTGATTGAGTCACCTGTGTGCACGCCCATTGGGTCAAAGTTTTCAATGGTACATACAATGATACAGTTGTCGTTTTTGTCACGAACAACTTCCATTTCGTACTCTTTCCAACCAATCAATGATTCATCAATTAAAAGTTGGTGAGTAGGAGAAAGGTCGAAACCGCGTTCACAGATCTCGATAAATTCTTCTTTGTTGTATGCGATACCACCGCCTGAACCACCCATCGTAAATGATGGACGGATAATCACAGGGAAACCGAAGCGTGCTTGAATTTCTAACGCTTCTTCCATTGATTCAGCGATGTCAGCTTTTGGACATTCAAGACCAATTTTACGCATTGCTTGGTCGAAGAGTTTACGGTCTTCGGCTTTTTCAATTGCTTCTTTAGTCGCGCCGATCAATTCAACATTGTATTTTTCTAAAATGCCGTGCTCATCAAGGGCGAGGGCACAGTTCAATGCTGTTTGACCACCCATTGTCGGAAGAACTGCGTCTGGACGTTCTTTCTCAATGATTGCAGCTACAGTTTGCCAAGTGATCGGCTCGATGTAAGTTGCGTCTGCCATCGCAGGGTCAGTCATAATGGTCGCTGGGTTAGAGTTCACCAAAATAACACGGTAGCCTTCTTCACGAAGGGCTTTACATGCTTGCGCACCTGAGTAGTCAAACTCACATGCCTGACCGATCACAATCGGACCAGCACCAATAATTAAGATGCTTTTAATGTCTGTACGTTTAGCCATGATGCTTCCTTAATTACTTCTTAGATGCTTCGATAAGTTCGATGAAATGATCGAACAGTGGTGCGCAGTCATGTGGACCAGGGCTTGCTTCTGGGTGACCTTGGAAACTGAACGCAGGTTTGTCTGTACGATGAATCCCTTGAAGGGTTTGGTCGAACAGCGATTTGTGCGTAGCTTTCAAGTTTGCAGGAAGAGTTTCTGCATCCACTGCGAAGCCGTGGTTTTGAGAAGTAATCATCACTGTACCATTTTCTAAGTTTTGTACAGGATGGTTAGCACCGTGGTGACCGTGAGGCATTTTCACAGTTTTTGCACCTGATGCAAGTGCAAGAATTTGGTGACCTAAGCAAATACCGAATACAGGTACATTACGTGCGTCTTCTACAATTGTTTTTACAGCTTCAATTGCATAATCACATGCTGCTGGATCGCCGGGGCCGTTCGATAAGAACACGCCATCTGGATTCAGCGCAAGTACATCAGCAGCAGGAGTTTGCGCAGGCACGACAGTCAATTTACAACCGCGGTCTGCGAGCATACGTAAGATGTTGGTTTTGACACCGTAGTCGTATGCTACAACATGGAATTTAAGTTCTGGTTGAGCGAAACCTTTACCAAGCGCCCAAGAGCCTTCAGTCCACTCGAAACCGGTCGGATCACAGCATTCTTTTGCAAGGTCTAAACCATTAAGACCACCAAAAGCACGTGCTTTAGCTAACGCTTCTTCTTCAGTCGCGTTTTCACCAGCAAGGATACAACCGTTTTGCGCACCTTTTGATCGCAGAATACGCGTTAATTTACGAGTATCAATATCTGCGATAGCAACAACATTGTGTTGTTTAAGGTAATCACTTAGTGATTGCTCAGCACGGAAGTTGCTATGCAATAAAGGTAGGTCACGAATGATCAATCCGTTGGCCCATACTTTATGAATTCGACCTGACTCAGCGTCTTCATCATTACAACCTGTGTTACCGATATGTGGGTAAGTTAGGGTCACAAGTTGTTGTGCATAACTTGGGTCAGTCAAAATTTCTTGATAGCCAGTCATGGCAGTGTTGAAAACGACTTCACCAGTCGTACTACCCGATGCGCCAATTGAAGTACCTTTAAAAATAGTACCATCGGCAAGGGCTAAAATTGCTGGGGTGCTCAAACCAAAGCTCCTGAAATTTAGGCTGTAAAAAAGCGAGAAGACGAAAAAAAAGGAAGGCTGCTTAAAAACCTACCCTCCTTACATCTGCTCGCTTGAACTTAACACGGCATTATACGCAGAAAGCCACTGAAAGTCCATTGTAAATATTAGGAATAAAGCAGATAAAGCGCTTGCATTTTAGAATAAAGTTTGGTTTTGCAAAATCGTAGAAAAATGTAAGCAATTAATTATTGTCAGACAAATCATAAATTAAAATTTATCAATAAGCGCTATTGTGGTTCGGTCAGCAAAAACTATAGGTACAAAGTCATGGCAACACAACAAAAACAAACAGCGGCTAAATCCTCCCTGAAAGAAGTCGTTATCGAAGGTGCTGAAAAGCTTGAACAAGTTGCAAAAGAAGCGAGTGTCCAAGCCACAGAAGCGGTCACTGAAAGCAAAGAAAAGATCGGAGCAGAGGCAAAGCAGTTGAATGCCAGTGTGCAAGATCAATTGCGTCAGTTGAAGCAAGATGTGTTGAATAAACTTGATCAGCTAAAAGTTCAATTTGGTTCATCGCAAAAAGATTTTAGTGAACTCAAAGAATTTGTGAAAACTGAGTTTAATACGGTTATTGATGATCTTTCAAAACTTGGAAAAGAGCTGAAAGAAGATGTGACCCAAATTTCAGGAAAACACAAAGATCATCTAACAGAAACATTTAAGCGTTCTAAGGAACATACTTTGGAAGCGTGGAAAAAAATTTCACCAGTAAAAGCTGAAGTTACGGATCAAACCACAGATCTTAAAAGTTAATTGTGAATGACATGAATTTTAAAGCGCTTAAGCTAAGTCTAGTCATTCCGGAGCTGGATTGGGTGAGAGCGAATTAAACTTAAAGTTAACGCTATATATGCATAAGGGAGCCATTAATGGCTCCCTTATTGTGAATAGTACATTTAAGTACAAAGCACTTATTTAAAAATAAGCAGGCAATAAAAAAGCAAAAGATCGTACTTTTGCTTTTTATCGAAGATCAAAACATTAAAAAGTTTAGAACTGATGTAGCCAATCACGTTTGTTGTGAAAGTCAGCATTTGGACTACTATGCTGCATGGCATAGTACTGTTTACCTTGAGGGGTTTTCAGTACAGCAGTTAGACCAATATAGAGATCTTCCCATTTAAGTTTGTACTTCAGCAAAAATTCTGTCAGATCAAGACTGACATTTAAGCCATAGTGCGTCCGTTTCAACTGATTCAGTTCGATATCGTAAGCAGCTTGTGGCGGCATATCTTCTGGATAGCGATATTCTTCAAACTGGTAAACCTGCCAAGCTTGTGAAGGGGAGAGGTTGATTTCACGATAAAAGTCTTCGTTGCGTACACCAATAAAAACTTCTAAGCAGGTATGTTCCCACAAAAAATCGATTCGTGGGTGAGATGATACCAATTCTGGCCATTGAATCAGTTGGTTTGGGTCTCGAATCCAATAACCCACATTTAAAGTATATGGGCTTTGTTGTTCGATAGCACCAACGACTGATACAGCCTGAAAGCGACGATCAAAAGCGCTGAGTTCGAAACTTGCCATAAATGCTTAGTTAGACAGGTGTGCGTAGCGAACAAGGTTAGACAGTTTTGCATTTTGTTTTGCCGCTTTGCGGTAAATCAAAGCAATCTTACCAATCGTTTGAACAACTTCAGAACCTGAAACAGTCGCAATTTCAGTAATCATTGCAGCACGAGCTTCACGGTCTTCTGCCACAACTTTCACTTTAATTAACTCATGGTCGTTTAACGCACGGTTTAATTCTTCAACAACGCTTTCTGATAAGCCTTTGTCCGCAACCATTACAACTGGGTTTAGGGTGTGACCAATTTGACGTAAGCGTTTACGTTCTTGAATAGATAAAGCCGCCATAAATATAACCTAATTTTAAAAACGACCTAGTATAGCAAAATCAAAGTTGAAGCGCTGTATTTAATCGGCATTTTCTCGATGAAGATTATTGAAAAAAACATGATTTAAGATGCTTTTTAGATACACATGTCTACTGCAAAAGTGCTGAATTTCACGTACAATCAAGACTGAGAAGTTTTTTTTATTTAGAGAGTTATGGCTACCCGCATTACTAACCAGAAATTATCCAAAAGTAGTCGTGACTGGATGCGTGAGCATCTTGATGACCCCTTTGTGAAAAAAGCACAAAAGGAAGGATATCGTGCGCGTGCCGCTTATAAATTGCTTGAAATTCAAGAAAAATACAAATTGATCAAGCCAGGCATGACCGTTGTCGACTTAGGTGCTGCACCAGGTAGTTGGTCGCAAATTGCCGGTAAACTTGTTGGCGACAAAGGTTTGGTAATTGCTTCTGATATTTTACCCATGGATGCTTTACCCGATGTGACCTTCTTGCAAGGTGACTTTCGTGAACAAGAAGTGTTCGATGAATTGTTAAAAATTTTAGATGGACGTACTGTAGACGTTGTAATTTCAGATATGGCCCCCAATACATCAGGTAATAAGGCTGTAGATCAACCGCGTCAGATCTATCTTTGTGAATTAGCAATCGACTTTGCTCAAAAGGTTCTTGGACCAAATGGACAATTTGTTGTTAAAGTGTTCCAAGGTGTTGGATTTGATGAATACCGTAAGCAAGTTGTAGACACATTTGATGTGCTGAAAACAGCAAAACCGGCGGCTTCACGTGCTCGATCTAAAGAAGTGTTTTTAATCGGGCAGGGACGTAAGAAAGCTTTCAAGTAAAGTTTACTTGCCAACTCGTTAAAAATTGTGCATTTTGTACGTTTTTAAATTATTGCGAAGCTACTCTGCAGCGTAAGTATTAGAGTCACCCATGTAAATGGGATTGAACGAATTAGATAGAAATGGGAATAAAGCTTTGAGCGATCTTTTTAAGAATGCCGTGTTGTGGCTGGTTATCCTAGGCGTGCTGGTTTTAATCTTCAGCAACGTCAGTGACCGCAATCAACCGACCGCGATGAACTATTCTGAGTTCGTGGCAGCCGTAAATGCGGGTCAGATTAAACAAGTCACCATTGATGGCGAAAGAATTCGTGGCGAAAAATCAAACGGTTCTGAGTTTGAAAGTATCCGTCCTGCGGTTCAAGATCCTGAACTTATGCCGAACCTAATCAAGAACAATGTTGTTGTTGAAGGTACAGCGCCACAGCGTCAAAGTATTTTGATGCAACTTCTGATTGCAAGTTTCCCTGTTCTTTTAATCATTCTGTTATTCATGTTCTTTATGCGCAACATGGGTGGTGGAGCTGGTGGTAAGAATGGCCCAATGAGTTTTGGTAAGTCAAAAGCAAAAATGCTTTCTGAAGACCAAATCAAAGTGACATTTACTGATGTTGCGGGCTGTGATGAAGCTAAACAAGAAGTTGTTGAAATCGTTGACTTCCTAAAAGATCCATCTAAGTTCAAACGACTTGGTGCAAGCATTCCGAAAGGTGTGCTTATGGTTGGTCCTCCGGGTACAGGTAAAACTTTACTTGCTAAAGCGATTGCGGGTGAAGCGAAAGTACCGTTCTTTAGTATTTCGGGTTCTGACTTTGTTGAAATGTTCGTGGGTGTGGGTGCGTCTCGTGTCCGTGACATGTTTGAACAAGCAAAGCGTCATGCACCATGTATCATTTTCATCGATGAGATCGATGCCGTTGGTCGTCACCGTGGTTCAGGTACAGGTGGTGGTAATGATGAGCGTGAGCAAACATTAAACCAAATGTTGGTTGAAATGGATGGTTTTGAAGGCAACGAAGGTATTATCGTCATTGCTGCAACAAACCGTGCTGACGTATTGGATAAAGCTTTACTTCGTCCAGGTCGTTTTGACCGTCAAGTGATGGTGTCTCTACCTGATATTAAAGGTCGTGAGCAAATCCTGAATGTACATTTGAAAAAATTACCTTCTGTGACTGGTGTAGATGTCAAAGTCTTAGCACGTGGTACACCGGGCTTCTCGGGTGCACAGTTGGCTAACCTTGTAAACGAAGCGGCACTGTTTGCTGCACGTCGTAACAAGAATACGGTCGATATGCATGACTTTGAAGATGCAAAAGATAAGCTTTACATGGGTCCTGAACGTAAATCGATGGTGATTCGCGAAGAAGAACGTCGTGCGACGGCTTATCATGAAGCAGGTCATGCAATTGTTGCTGAAATATTGCCGGGTACAGACCCTGTGCATAAAGTGACAATTATGCCGCGTGGTTGGGCACTGGGTGTGACTTGGCAGTTGCCTGAACATGACCAAACCAGCCATTACAAAGACAAAATGTTGAATGAACTTTCAATTTTGTTTGGTGGTCGTATTGCAGAAGAAGTCTTCATTAACCAAATGTCGACTGGTGCTTCAAATGACTTTGAACGTGCAACGAAAATGGCACGAGCAATGGTTACTAAATATGGTATGTCCGATAAAATGGGCGTCATGGTTTACGAAGATGATTCACAGCAGTCATTCATGGGTGGTTTAGGAAGTCGTGTGATTTCCGAAGCAACGCAGCTTGAAGTTGACCGTGAAGTTCGCCGTATTTTAGATGAGCAATATAAAGTTGCTCGCGATATTCTTGAAAATAACAAAGATATTGCACATGCCATGGTGAAAGCATTGCTTGAATGGGAAACCATTGATCGTGATCAAATCCGTGACATTATGGAAGGTCGTGAACCTCAACCACCAAAAGTGTACATCGCTGAAAATCCAGTGATTGATGTTACACCAACGGATGGTCCAGATGTTCCACCACCATTACCGTCATTGCCAAAAGCATAAAATTTTAAAACCACCTTCGGGTGGTTTTTTTATATGAAAATAAATGCATGTGAGCGCAATGCTGAGCAAACTTAGCGTTAAAATAAGCGCAGCAAAATCTGGGATGTGTACTATGAAGTTGGTGTCTTTGCCTAATAAAATTTTAAACTGTGGTAATTTGCAATTAGATTTATCAGAGCCACATGTGATGGGGATTTTAAATGTCACACCGGACTCTTTTAGTGATGGTGGCAAACATAATGGTAAAGACCTAGCTATAGCACATGCCTTACAAATGATAGTGGATGGCGCGACAGTGATTGATGTCGGTGGTGAGTCAACACGTCCAGGCGCATCTGTTGTTGAGGTTGAAGAAGAAATTCGACGGGTCGTACCAGTCGTTGAAGCCTTATCTAAACACAATGTAGTGATTTCTATCGATACCTCACAACCTGAGGTGATTGAGGCAGCGGTTCAGGCAGGTGCGCATATCTGGAATGATGTACGTGCATTAACTCGGCCGAATGCCTTAGAAACAGCTGCAAAACTGAATATTCCAGTGATCATTATGCATATGCGCGGCGAACCCACCACGATGAATAATCTAGATCAGTATCAAGATGTTGTGGCTGACGTCATTGATGAATTAAAGCAACGCGTGAAAAATGCATTGGACGCAGGCGTGCGTGCAGAAAATATTATGATTGATCCGGGTTTTGGTTTTGCAAAAAATGCGCAGCAAAACTTAAAGCTTTTACAGCAATTCTATCAATTGAATGACATGGGCTATCCGATCCTTTCGGCATTATCTCGTAAGCGTTTTATCGGTGAAGCACTTGGCGGTGCAGATGCACAAAATCGCGCTGTAGGATCGGTTGCAGCGCATTTACTCAGCATTCAACAAGGTGCATGTATGGTTCGCGCACATGACGTCAAAGCAACAGTAGATGCGATACGTGTTTGGCAAGCCATGCAGAATGTAGACTGATTTGAAAATACTAAATCCCAATAAATTTGGTGAATTGTAGTATTTGTGTTATATAAGCGCCCTGAATGTTTTGTGATAGAGTTTCGTATGTTTGCAGATTTACTGCTACCCATGTTTGATGATGAATATTACCCAGATGTGTTGGTTGCAGAGGTGAAGTTATTGGTTGTTCAATTTGCGAAGAAAATTGCAAAAGCAGATTTAAGTTCAACTGATATCTACCATTTTGCCAATGAAACGGTTGCACAGCTCAATAAGATGAAACCTCAATTTGAAGATTTAGATTCGTCTTTGGATGATACGGCTGCAGATTATATTGCAGAAGCCATGATGATGGTGCTGCAAGATGAAGGCCATATGGATATTGAAATGGAAGAGTTGGTTGCTAACCGAGAATGGTAATTGAACTTTAAAAAAAGCCCTGTAGTGACAGGGCTTTTTTGTGACTAGAGTTTTAAAAAGTCATTCAGCATTGTCTAAAAAATCTTTAAAGGATGATTTGATGGATGCTGATAGTTTTTGTTCTTCTTGCATGGCTTGTAAGTGTAGTGTGTAGAAATACGTTTGATGCACTTTTTGTTTTAAGGATTGTTGATAAGACCAAAATGCCAGTTGGCGAAGCTTTTGTAGTTTTACCCGTTCAATGGCGCTGCTCTCAGGTTTATAAAATAATTCAGTAAATACACATAAAAACAGACTGAAAAAAAGTCCACAGAGACTGATGAGGTTTAATACATCTGTTTGTAGATATTTAAAGTTAATAGCGAGGATAAGTGTGAATCCCCCAAGGAGATACAGTTGTATTTGCAGACGTTGAACTGCGGACTTGCTGCTAAAACGTGCTTGATAATGTGCATACCAGACATAGCAATAGTTCAAAGGAAGAATAATCAATATACCAAGATTGAACGCCATGTTTGTGTCGTGAATTGAAAGTGCCGTTGATAGCATCTGGCCAAGTACAGCGCTGCCAAGCGAGATTAAAAGTATCAGGCAAAAGCTAAAGATTAAAATAGGTGCAGTGGGTGTGAGATTGATAATTTTGAAATGCGCAAACAGCAATCGTTGATAAAAGGCATCGGGATGCTTGAGTTGTATTGCAGGGAAATCAAAATCTGAAGGTATTGGCATTGAATAATAATAGATTTATAAATTTTAGGCATAAAAAAACCAGCAAATTGCTGGATCTTTTATTGCACCAATCTTAGAAGTATAAGAATGGTGCCCGAGGCCAGACTCGAACTGGCACGCTTTGTGGGCGGGGGATTTTAAATCCCCTGTGTCTACCGATTTCACCACTCGGGCATGTGCGCAATAATAGAGGACGAAATGAAGCTTGGCAAGTGTATTTGATGGTGTTTGTTTTAAAATCAATCAATTCATGCATATAAGTTGAAAATATTCAAAAATATTGATGTATGGAATGACATTTTGAGCAGTGAATTAAAGTTTTTTTCAATACACCAAAGTCGACTTATTTCATTAACTCATCAAGATAATGTTCAACATTTTGGTGCTTTAGCTTTTTACACAGCTGATTTTCCTGGTGCAGCATTTGTATGTGTAAATTTTGGAAATGGGTAAAGCGCTCAGATAACTGTTTATGATTTGCTTGATTTGGATTGCTGAGTGTTAAACGTAATTTTGCTTTAAGCATTTGTTTATACGACCAATAAGCAATACGACGTGTCTCTTGCAGAAAATAGTATTCTTGGGTGTTACTTCCACCTTTGAATAGATTTTCTTTATAAAAACGCACAAAGCCGAAACTCATGGCGAAAAAGAACAATACAGATTGAACGAAGGTGCTTTGTAAAAAGGCGATATTGAGTAATTGTAATAAAATCACGATCGCAAGTCTGAACGGCGTATTCTTCAAACTTTGATACAGGGACATTGAACTGTGTTTGATTTGCTTGATGACTAAGGGCACAACCAGCATGAAAAACAGCATAATACTCAGTACAGCAATACCATGAGCTCGAAACTCACTCATATCAGGAAAATACAGTTGCACTGCATGACCAATACTCATGCTCAAAGAAATAAAAATCATCGCCGCCAAAACCCAAGGAATAAGCTCTTTGAGTTCGTCTAAAATGCCTTGAGTTTTCAGTTGGCTATAAAATAAATAATTATGTTTAAAGGCTGCTGGATATTGCTGTTTCAGTTGTTGAAGGTAAAGCGCAGCCTGTTTCTTTTGAGTCATATTGTGACGTTAATATTAAAGCGTGAAAATAATATAGTTGATTTCGATATTTTTGACAGAATTTTTTTCTAAATCATGTTGTATATCTGAACATTATAAGAGAAAACGCAATTTCTATAGTGAAGGTCGCAGTTTTCATGCTGCTTTTATGCGAAAATATATGATTATTGAATATTAAGTTTTTATAGGCAGTTTATGACTGATCATTCTCCTGAAACATTAAGCGATATCGAAATTCTAGACTTTCTTCAGTCGATGAAATCAGATGTTTTAAATACTGAAGCAAATGAAGTGATTCGTAGTGGGGGGAAAGCTGGTCGTCAAGAGGCTCATAAACAAGCTTTGGTGAAATTAAATCAAGCATTTGAAGATAAATTTGTTGAAGCTGTGACTTTGGCTTTAGGCTTAAATGAAGGCCAAAGTAAAAAAATTCGCTATAAGAAAGACCGTATCCGTATTTTGAAAGTTCGTGGTATCGATTATTTAGCGATTGATGGTGCTGAAACTGCACAAGTATTGTCACAAGTTGCACAAGCAATTGTACGTGAAGACGCAACGGTGACTCATGACCTGCATAATATTTTCCCATTTTGGAAAGAAGGCTGGCCAATGGTGCAATTCGACAATGTCTATAAAATTTTAGAAGATGACATTCGTATTCATTATGAAGCTGTTCTAGAAGCATTAATTTCAAAGCATTAATCACTACAAATGAACCTGTGAGTGTAAAACACTTGCCAGTTTCGTAATGTTAAGCATAAAAAAAGCACCATCAGGTGCTTTTTTTATCTTTAACTTTTTAAGTTAAGCTCGAATAAAACGGAAACATTCCAAAGATTAGACCCGCTGCTAACATGACAAAACACGTGATTACAGCCCAGATAATGGTAAATTTCTGATGTTGTCCAAACTCGATACCCGCAAGTCCACAGAGTAAATAGGTCGAAGGGACAAGTGGAGAGAGTAGGTGTACAGGTTGCCCTACGATGGAGGCACGTGCCATTTCTACAGGTGCAATTCCATAATGAGCTGCTGCATCTGAAAGAATTGGCAAAACCCCAAAATAGAAAGCATCATTCGACATAAAGAAAGTCATCGGCATACTGATGACAGCGGTAATCGGTGCTAAATAGGGACCCATACTTTGAGGGATAATCGCCACAAGCTCTTTTGACATGGCTTCTACCATACCTGTTCCGGCTAAAATTCCCGTAAAAATACCTGCAGCAAAAATAATATCGACCACGTTTAAAGCACTACCTGCATGGTGTGCGATTAACTTTTTTTGCAAGTCGACATTTTTGTAGTTGACGACTAGCGCAATACATAAAGCCACCATGAATAAAATAGGCATAGGTAAAATACTAAAAACCAGACAAATCATCAGAACGACGGTTAACAGTGCATTAAACCAACGTAGATCTGCGCGGTTGGCTTCTGGATTATCGGAGATTTGAATGTTTTCACCATGACTGATATCCAATTGGACAATTCCCAGACGCTTTCTTTCCATTCGACCATACATGGTTCCCAAAAAGTACAACCAGCCGATGGCAAATAGCATCGGTAAAACCATCGGAACAAAAACATCACTTGGGTCGACATGAAGTGCGCTGGCGGCGCGGGCTGTAGGCCCACCCCAAGGTGTAAGATTCATAATTCCACTAGAGAGCATAATCAAACATGCCATAATCAGTGGGCTCATACCTAAGCGCTTATAGAGTGGCAGCATGGCCGCAACACAGATCATATATGTTGTAGAACCATCTCCATCCAAAGAGACAATTAACGTCAGGGTAATGGTTCCAAGAACGACTTTTAAGGGATCACCTTTGACCATTTTTAAAATAAATTTCACCGAAGGGTCGAACAATCCGGTATCAATCATGATGGCAAAATACAGAATCGCAAAAAGCAGCATGATGCCAGTCGGTGCAAGTTTTTTTACACCTTCAATCATCATGTCGCCAATTTCATTTATTTGTATGTGTGACAAGCTGTCAAAATAAAAACCAAGTAACCACGCAATCAAGGCAAAAAGTAGGGGGATTAAAGTCAGTGCGACAAGTGGGCTTAAGCGTTTCGACATGATCAAATACATAAAGCACAAGATCATGCCCAAACCGAGTACGGTTAACATGGTTCATTCCTTTGAAATATAAAGCTGTTTTTAAATCCAAGGGCAGAGCATAAAGAGAAATTTTATCAGTCAAAACAAAGGTGAGAAAATGTGAAATACATCACTATTTTGATGAAAAATAGTCATTAATAATGAAGGTATTAAGGAGGGGTACTTTTTCGATTTATTTTAATTTTTATTCAAAAAGTGGTCTGTTTACATATATTCAACATCTGTAGAGAACTGTAAATGCTGTGCAGATCCAGTTTAATCACAATAAGTCTTAAGCAAAAATAGAGAGTAGCGTCCGAATCGGCCAACTAAAAAATCGGAACCAAAAAATTAAGGGATTATAAAAAAACAGACCAAAACGCATGGTTTCGTCATATTGTTGTCGACCGCGTTCATAAGGATAAGGCGTTAAAAACCAAGCAGTGACGATCAGTGCAACACCGAGCAATAGAAATAAAGGTTGTGGATGAGCTTTGAAAAAATAATAGATTAGATAAGCCCCAGTATAAAAACTAAAGCAAGTCAAAATCGCTTTAAGTGAAAAAGACATCTTCGTATTCCATCGTATTTATATTTTATTGTTTTAGAAAAAAGAAGAATCGAATTAATCCGATTCTTCTGGTGTATCAAGTTCAGTTTCAGTCTGTTGTAAGCGGGTCACTAATAATTGGTCAATTTTAAAGTGGTCTACATCCACAACTTCAAATTTGTAGCCATGATAGGTAACAAAGTCCGCTGGACGTGGAATTTTACGTAGTTTAAACATCATAAAGCCCGCAAGGGTTTCATAGTTTTCTTCATCGGGCATTTCATCTAAAGCGAGGGCATGCTTTAAATCTTCAATTGGTGTACTGCCATCGATAAGCCAAGAATCCGCATCACGTTTAATAATTTGTTGTTCTGCTTCAATCGGTGTTACCCAGTCGCCCATCACGGTAATCATAATGTCGGAGAGGGTAATAACGCCAACAACCAATGCATATTCGTTAATTACAACGGCAAATTTTTCTTTGGTTGAACGGAAACGATCGAGTAATTCAGACAGTGTTAAGGTATCTGGAATCGTGAGAACATTACGAATAGTATTTTCGTTGAGTTGTAAAAGTGACTGATTGTTGAGGATACGAACCAAAATATCTTTGGCATCCACATAGCCAATCACGTCATCAATATTTTCACTACAGACCAAAAACTTCGAATATGGAAATTCAGCGAGTTTTTGACGAATACTGGCTTCAGATTCTTTGAGGGTAAAGTACACCACGTTTTCACGTGTAGTCATACTTGAAGGGACGTTACGTTCTTCCAGCTCAAATACGTTTTCAATAAAGTGGTGTTCTTGCTTTTGTAGTACACCAGCTTGAGCACCGGCATCCATCACGGCTGAAATGTCGTCAAAGGTAATATTGTCATCACGTGTTGTATTCACTTTGAATAAACGAAACAACAAATTGGCAATGGCATTAATCACCCACGCCATTGGCTTACACACTTTAATAAAGATTTGAATCGGGTCAACAACAGCAACGGCAATTTTTTCAGGTGCGATCATCGCCAAACGTTTTGGCATCAAATCAGCAAATAGAATGAATAAGGATGTGACTAAAGTAAACGACAGGGTGAAACCGATAGTTTCAGTCCACGGGCCCTGATAAAAACGAGTGACTAAGCTAATGAAGTAAGGACGAAAAGCACCTTCACCCAAAATACCGCCAAGAATTGCCACAGCATTTAAGCCAATTTGTGATGCGGCGAAAAAGTCTGCTGAGTTGGCTTGTAAGTCAAGCACACGTTGTGCACGTGAATCTCCAGATTCAGCCAAAATTTTAAGTTTTACTTTTCGTGCACCCGCAAGGGCAATTTCTGTTAATGAAAGAAAACCTGCACCGACGATCAGGAGAATAATAATGACAATATTTTGGAAAAGGCTCACGAATACACCTGTTTGTGATTCATTCTATTTTTCTGTATTTCTAACACAAAAATGGGCAAGGTAGTAGTCTTAACTACTACCTATATAGTGACAGTATACGTTTGAATTAATAAGGAATTAAAGAATTAATTACTGATACTGTGAAAACTGAGAGTTATTCATTAAGTATTCGCGGTTTTCTTCTTCAATCATTTGACGTGCAACATACAATATAAGTTGACGTAACCAGCGATGAGCAGGGTGATGATGAAGTAATGGACACCAAGCCATTTTTAATTCAAATTCAGGAATATAGAATGGTGGATCGCGAAGTAACAGGTTTTGACTTTTGGCTTGAAGGCGAGCGATACGGCTTGGCAGAGTCGCAACCAAATCAACATTCGAGGCCAATAAGCCAGGCATTTGATAATGACGAGTAAAAACTGAAATTTTACGTTTTTGGCCAATACGTTCTAGAGCCTGATCAATCCAACCTAGACCCGCTTGTTTTTCAGGATTGACACCAAAACCGACACCCATACCTGTTTTAGATACCCAAATGTGTTGTGCATCTAGATAGCTTTTCAGGTTTAAATTATTTGCAGCAGGATGCTTGGCATTTAAAAGGCATGAAAAACTGTCACGCCAGACCAAAACTTGGTGGAAACTTTGCGGAATTTCATTAAAGCGGTTAATCGCCAAGTCGACTTTACCTTGTTCCATATCTCGATAAGACACATCACTAGGCGTTAAAAAGTCCAGAACCACATTTGGCGCTTCGGAGCGCAAAGCTTTTACTAGGCGCGGCACCAGTGTTGCTTCAGCATAATCTGAAGTCATGATGCGGAAAACACGATTTGAAGTGTAAGGTCGGAACTCGGTACGGGGTTCCAAAATCATCGAAAGGTCAGAAAGTGCGTCACGGATACGTGGCTGTAATTCAAGCGCACGTTCTGTAGGTGTCATACCTTCTGAAGAACGAATAAGAAGTGGGTCATTAAATAAGTTGCGTAGACGACGTAAAATATTACTCATCGCGGGCTGAGTTACACCCAGTTGCTCGGCAGCACGAGTCACATTTTTTTCACGAAGAAGTACATCAAGATAAATTAATAGATTGAGATCGACCCGCTCCAGATTCATAAAATAAATACCGACAATAAAATCATGAAATTTATCTGATTATGCCATAACTACTAAGGCTTGTGTAAAAAATGGATGAAAAAATGACGTGTACTTTTGTACTAAAATTCGGCAGTTTTAAGACAAATTTGTTGAAGTCCCAGCGCATATTTCTTAAATACTTATTACCTGTTTAGACCGATATTTTTAAATAAATATAATAAAAATACGGAGCAATTTTGATTATGCGAAGTGATGTTCATAAAACTCAAAAGTAAGATGAAATATCTCATTTACATGATCATTTGAGGACGGAATAACCATGCATTTAGTTTGGTAAGTTTGGGCAAAAATGGCGTAAAAAATGCTGTTTTTTTTAAAAGTGAATGGTCAGTCGACTTAAGTCTAATGAAGAATAATTCATCAAAATGTTTGAAAAATAGACAAAAAAATTAGCAAAATATATTAATAAAAGTATTTAAATACAAATACTTATAAATATTGGTTAATTATTATAATACGACTTTAATCTACATATTTTTTAAATAAATACTGAAAATTAATGCAGAATATTGGATTAATTTTTTTAGTCAATCTACTCTGTGTCTATCGCAACGAAGTGTTCTAAATCTGAACAATCATTCGAGGGTATGATTTTAGCCTTACGTTGCAGAAAAATCCTAATATTATTACAGGAACATATCATGTCTACATACTTAACAGCGATTGATGCAATCCGTGAATTAAAAGCAAAATTCGGAAGCACTTGGCGCGATATTAGCCCAGAAGATGCTGCACGTATGCAAATGCAAAACCGTTTCAAAACTGGTTTAGACATTGCGAAATATACAGCTGCTATTATGCGTCGTGATATGGCTGCTTATGATGCTGATTCTAGCAAATACACTCAATCATTAGGTTGCTGGCACGGTTTTATCGCACAACAAAAAATGATTGCGAACAAAAAATACTTCGGTACAACTGAACGTCGTTATATCTACCTTTCTGGTTGGATGGTTGCAGCTCTTCGTTCAGAATTCGGTCCACTTCCTGACCAATCTATGCACGAAAAAACTTCAGTTCCTGCATTGATCGAAGAAATCTACACTTTCCTTCGCCAAGCTGATGCGAAAGAATTAAACGACTTATTCCGTGCGCTTAAAAAAGCAAACGAAGCAGGTGATACTGCTAAAGCTGCAGAAATCACTGCTCAAATCGACAACTTCCAAACTCACGTTGTGCCAATTATTGCGGACATCGACGCTGGTTTCGGTAACGAAGAAGCGACTTACTTACTAGCTAAGAAAATGATCGAAGCGGGTGCTTGTGCACTACAAATCGAAAACCAAGTATCTGACGCTAAACAATGTGGTCACCAAGCTGGTAAAGTTACAGTTCCACACGAAGACTTCATTGCGAAAATCCACGCTCTTCGCTATGCATTCTTAGAAATGGGTCTTGATGACGGTATCATCGTTGCTCGTACTGACTCTGAAGGCGCTGACTTGACTCAAAAAATCCCAGTGGTTAAAGAGCCAGGCGACATCGCTTCTCAATACATCAGCTACTTAGACACAACTGAAATTGACATTTCAGAAGCTCAAGAAGACGAAATCCTAATCAAACGTAACGGTAAACTTCACCGTCCAAAACGTCTTGCTTCTGGCTTGTACCAGTTCCGTCCAGACACGCAAATCGACCGCGTTGTACTTGACTGTGTATCTAGCCTTCAAAATGGTGCTGACCTTCTTTGGATCGAAACTGCGACTCCAAACGTTGAAGAAATTGCTCACATGGTTAACCGTGTACGTGAAGTTGTTCCAAATGCGAAACTTGTTTATAACAACTCTCCATCATTCAACTGGACATTAAACTTCCGTCAACAAGCGTACGATCGTTGGGTTGCTGAAGGTAAAGACGTATCTGCATACGACCGCGCTAAATTAATGAGCGCTGAGTACGATAACTCTGAATTAGCTGCTGAAGCTGACGAAAAAGTTCGTACATTCCAAGCAGATGCTTCTCGTGAAGCGGGTGTGTTCCATCACTTAATTACACTTCCGACTTACCACACAGCTGCGCTTTCTACACATGAACTTGCTCAAGGTTACTTCGGTTCTGAAGGTATGTTGGCTTATGTTGCTGGCGTACAACGTAAAGAAATCCGCGGTGGTATTGCATGTGTGAAACACCAAGCAATGGCTGGTTCAGACATCGGTGACGACCACAAAGAAATCTTCGCTGGTGACAACGCGCTTAAAGCGGGTGACGATGCGAAAAACACAATGAACCAATTCGCTGCTCACTAAGCATTGAACTGATTCGAAAAAAAGCCCAGCGAAAGCTGGGTTTTTTTTATGGCTTTAAAATCTTCTTAAATCCATTTATTGAAGTGTGTCGATATAAAAAAGCAGGGCATAACCCTGCAAATATAATGAGACCCCCTTTATTTAAGGCAAAAGGATAATTAACCAAGTAAAAAAAATAATTGCTAAAGCGACAAATTGAGCTGCACTTCCCATATCTTTGGCAATTTTAGAAAGTGGATGCTTGTCTAAAGATACCCGGTCGACCACGGCTTCAATAGCAGAATTGAATAACTCAACAATTAAGGCAAATAAACACACCACTACCATAAGGACATGTTCAACACGACTCACATCGAGTAAGCAACTGGTGGGAATAAGCACAATATTCATCCAGACAATTTGTCGAAATGCAGCTTCATTTTGATAAGCAGCTTTGAATCCGTCGAGGGAATATTGCGTTGCATTAAAAATTCGTTTAAGTCCAGATTTACCTTTAAACGGGGAAATTTCACTCATAGTACTGTACAGACGTATAGATTTAAAAACTGGCGAAAATATAGCATGCCAAGCTTAAAGTTTTCTTGCATTCAGCTTTTATTTTATTAGGCCTAAAAGTTTAGGATGATTTACATATGCCTGTATCAAGTTAGTGCTATGTTTATCCAGTATGAGACTTAAAATTTGCCTGAATTTCAGGCACAATACAGACGTTTAAAATTTTTAATTTTGAAGCATTTGCTTCATTGCATGAAATAATAAAAGTGATATAGGTCAACAATGAAAAACTTTAGTTTTGCTGTGCTTGCAGCAACACTTTTAACCAGCCAGTTTGTCAGTGCAGAGCCGGCATTTATTCAAACGGAAATCAAAACGAATGTGACTCAGCCCGTGGGATTTTATTCTTTCCAAGTGGGTGCGTATAAAGTCATTGCTTTAAAAGATGGGACACTCGAATTAAGTCCTGATTTGTTTAAACAAAACTTAACTCCAGAAGAAGTCAGTGCCTTATTTCAAAAGCTTGCGGTTGATCAGAGCAAAGGCATACAAACCAGTGTCAATGCCTACCTGATTGATGATGGACAAGGCGGCATCAGTCTTGTCGATAGTGGTGCAGCCAGTTGTTTTGGTCCGAACTTAGGTTCTATTGCACAAAATATTGAAGCAGCTGGCTATAAGCTTAATCGTGTACGCAGTGTATTCTTAACCCATTTACATCCAGATCATGCATGTGGCATTGCGAAACAAGGCAAGGCCGTGTTTCCAAATGCAACGGTTTACGTCAATGAACAAGAAAGTCAGTATTGGTTAAGTGAAAACACCGTTGACACTTTAGCTGCCGAAAAACGTGACGGTTATTTAGCAACCGTTGCAAAAATTAAAGCTGCGATTGCGCCTTATCAGACCATGCGGAGTTTTAAGACTTTTAGCGTTGGTTCTGTGATTAATGGATTAGAAGTACTACCGAGTGTTGGGCATACACCGGGGCATTATTCTTTTATCTTAAAGTCGCAAGCTAAAAGTTTTGCTATCCTCGGGGATGTGGTTCATTCATATCATTTACAGTTTGAACAACCCAAGTTATCTGTTGATTTTGATGTCGATCCGGTCAAAGCCAGTGAAACTCGTTTAGCAATTTTTAAACGTTTTGCTCAAGAGCAAACCTTCGTTGCATTTGCACATTTACCATTTCCGGGTATTGGTAAAATTAGTGAAATAAATGATGGTCAGTTCCGTTGGAACCCGCTAAATTTAGCTCC